>JBJERA010000120.1:0-2249 GCA_051882035.1 Hominimerdicola sp. | reverse complement strand
GAAAAATTTTCTGCGTTATCCGCACACAATAGTTGTGCGGTATTGCCTTAATACTTTTGCACTAAAAAAGCTGAGTAAAAGAAAAAAGGAGACAGTGTAATGTTTATATCAGAAAATTATTACAGAGCACCAACAGAAGAAGAAAGTGAGATTGTTTATCGGGAAGAAAAAAAGGCATACGTCAGAAGATTCAGGATAATGCTTTTTATGATTATTATTTTTATAGTATTTATAATATTTTCTTATATTAAAATTTTTATTAGTGCAAAAGAAATAAATTCAAATTATGCACAAAGTCAACTGAAAAAATCTGAAAGCTCTTTCGATTCATACAGCGAATATGAAAATAAAATAGCAGAAGAATCAGAGACTGCACAAATGGACGAATTAATTAACATATCTCCTATGTTACGGGTAGTGGCAGTAGAATGTGCTGGATTAACTATATTTATGATTTTAATATGGAAATCATGGAATAAGAAGCTGTTATCATATAAAAATAAAGAATATGTGGTAATTCCCGCTTTATATTACGGATCTGAACCTATACGCAGATATAAACGTGTACTCAGGCTTTTGCGTTTTCGATACGGTGACGGATACAGTTGAAGTGTCCTCTTCTCACTATTTACGTGGGTGCAGTCATTGTCTTTTTGTTAAATGATTTGACAATTAAAAAAGGATTTATATTCAGAACAACTCCCGATGTTGTGAGAATTGATTAAGGTACTGTATCTGACAATACTTACTAAGAATTGGACAATGAAAGCACTGGGAAGTTAGCGGTCAGGCGGAAAATATTTCCTTAAAGTAGGGTCAGCTTTTAGAGGTTACGTCATTGAATACGAAATCGTAGCTAGCCTTTCTCATATATTTTTTTTAGGGTTTGCAGAGCCTTTTTCTCTATTCGGGATACATATGACCTTGAAATATTCAGCTTTTTTGCAACCTCTCGCTGAGTGAGGGGAGTACCATTATTAAGTCCGTATCTCATCAGGATTATCTGACGTTCTCTTTCGTCCAGATATTCGTTTATGAACTTGTAAAGCTGTTCCGATTTTATTATAAGCTCGATTTTATCTGCAACACATTCGCCGTCGGCAATTATGTCAATAAGGCAAAGCTGATTACCGTCTTTGTCCGAATCGACGGGTTCATCGAAATGAACGTCAGACGCTGATTTTTTCATGAAACGAAAATGCATCAGGATTTCATTTGCAATCCTCACATTGTGGCTCTGCACCGAAGAAGTATATTCTGACGTTTTCACCGTCCCATTCTATTCGCTTAATTAAGGCTTTTATAAGGTCTTGCTTTTGCGGGGTAGACAGGCTGTCCACGGATTCGGCGAATGATGAGAGCATATCGGCAAGCCTTTCAAACTCTGTGGCAGATATCTTGCCGTTGCCGAGCATGGTTTTCTTTTCTTCAATCTGACGCTGTAAGTTTTCTTTTTGGGCGTGAAGCTTGTCTATCTCGTCATAAACGTATTTCTGTGCCGTCTGACTTTCTGCGTTTGCAAGCGACATTACCAATTTGCCAATCTTATCGTCAAGGCTTTTCATGTTTTTTTCAAGAGCTGTGATTTCTTTTTCTGTTTCCTTAAATGACGATGTAATATTGCTTTGGGATTTTATCAAAAGCTCGATAAGCTTCGATTGGTCCGAGGCGATTTTTTTTATTTCCTCTATAACCGCCTTGTCAAGTTCATTTCCGTTTGCTCTCTTCATATTGCATTGATGACCTTTGCTTTTTTCTTTAAGTTCGCAAAGATAAGCGAATACACGCTGACCGTTTTCATCTGTTCTCTGTGACGGTTTAGGTCGCATATAACTGCCACAGTTGCCGCAGAAAAGAACCCCAGACAGCAAAGCGTAGCTGTTTTTGGGTTTGCGGTATGATTTGTCCTTATTTTTCTCGAGAATACTCTGAACCTGTACCCAGTCCTTGCCGCTGACTATTCCCCGATGTTCTCCGACCGAGATTATCCATTCTTCAATGTAGTTGTATTTCATGGATTTTCCCGATTCCTGCTTGGTTTTGTTATATGCAATAAACCCATGCCTGCCGTCCGAGTTTTCGCTGTAAATAGGTATATTCTTTTGTTTGAAATAATCAAAGCCGACCTCGTCGTTGAGCATATAAACGGGATTTGTGAGAATGGTTCTCAAGGCGAACCGACTGTACGGATTGCCAACTTTCGTTTTAATACCCGCATTCAGCAGATAAGTTTCAAGAGCCGTCTGAGA
>JBJERA010000119.1:0-2258 GCA_051882035.1 Hominimerdicola sp. | reverse complement strand
TCAATCCAAACACATTTATAACATAGAAATAATAGTGTCTCGTCTTGTGGTGAAAAAATTTCATTCCAACAAGACCGCCGAGAAAACCTCCTGCAATGCCTAAAATTAATAGCGTTTTTTCCGGAATTCGCCATAGACGTGCTTTGGCTTTTGCTTTGTCTGCACCATATAGACTGAATGTTAATAGATTAATTATCACAAGATATATGAAAATGTATTTCATGTAAATATTTCCTCCGATTAAAAAAGCTGCTGAAACCAGGAAAATCCTGTTACAGCAGCTTTTATTATGTTTTGATTTATTTGAAGTAATTTACTCCACTTTCAAAAATCAACTGGTCTTTAACACCGGGAACATTCTTTGAAATGTCATTACCCTTTCTTTCGGAGTGTCCCATTTTACCAAGAACTCGTCCGTCAGGGGAGGTAATACCTTCAATAGCTTGGAATGAAGTGTTAGGATTACAATGAATGTCAAAAGTAGGATTTCCGTCAAAATCAACATACTGTGTAGCAATCTGTCCATTAGCCGCAAGCTTTGCAATCTCCTCAGCTGACGCAACAAAACGTCCCTCACCATGAGAAATTGCAACAGAGTGAATATCACCAACGTTGCAAGCTGAAAGCCAAGGTGACTTGTTGGATGCAATTCTTGTATTTACCATCTTTGACTGATGTCTTGAAATGGTGTTGAATGTAAGGGTAGGGGAGTCGTTACGCATATCGACAATTTCGCCGTAAGGTACAAGACCAAGCTTGATAAGTGCCTGGAAACCGTTACAAATACCAAGCATCAAACCGTCACGTTTTTTCAGCAGGTCATGAATAGCGTCAGTAAGGCGTGGATTTCTAAGGAATGAAACGATAAACTTACCTGAACCATCAGGCTCGTCACCGCCGCTGAATCCGCCAGGAAGCATAACAATCTGTGAACGTTTGATTCTTCTTTCCATTTCGTCAACAGATTCCTGAATTCCTTTTTCAGTCAGATTTTTAATTACAAAAATATCAGCCTGAGCACCTGCCTTTTCAAAGGCTCTCGCCGTATCATATTCGCAGTTTGTGCCAGGGAATACAGGAATAAGAACTCTTGGCTGGGCAACTTTGATTGCAGGAGAAACTCTTGTTTCAGCATTAAAGCTGTAAGTTTCAGGCTTTTCAGCAGGTTCTTTAACATGAACAGGATATACAGGTTCCAGCTTTGACTCCCATAGTTTCTGCAACTCATCAAGATCAACTTGATAATTATTTGCAGAAATCTTATAATCAACAGTGGTTACACCAATAACTCTCTCGTCAGTTTCAACATCATCAGCAAGCTCTATAACAAACGCTCCGTAACAAGCTCTGAAAAGTTCCTTGGATGTAACGTTATCAGTAAATGTAAATCCAATCTTATTACCAAATGACATTTTAGCAATAGCCTCAGAAATTCCGCCGTAAGAAACAGCCCAGCAGGATAGAACTTTATCCTCGGCAATAAGCTTTTCGACCTTTTCAAATACTTTTTTAAGTGAGTCAAAGTCAACAACATTATTCTCGTCATATTCAGGCTTGATAACAATTACTTTTGAACCAGCCTTTTTAAATTCCTGAGAAACAATCTTATCAGATTTTGCAACAGAAACAGCAAACGAAACGAGTGTTGGAGGAACATCTATTTCCTCAAAAGTACCGCTCATTGAGTCCTTACCGCCGATTGAACCGCAGCCAAGGCCAATCTGAGCCTTGTATGCTCCCAGCAGTGCAGCAAAAGGCTTGCCCCAACGTGACGGGTTATTCTGAGTTCTCTCAAAATATTCCTGGAATGTGAGCCAACATTTTTCGTATGTGCCTCCCGTAGCAACAACCTTAGCAACAGACTCAACTACCGCTGAAATTGCACCATGATATGGGCTGATTGATGAAAGATAAGGGTCAAAGCCCCAGCCCATGATAGATGCAGTTTTTGTTTCGCCGTGCAGAACAGGAATTTTAGCAGCCATAGCCTGAGTAGGAGTATTTTGATATTTACCGCCGTAAGGCATAAGAACTGTACCTGCGCCAATTGTTGAGTCAAATCTTTCAACAAGACCTTTCTGCGAACAGATATTAAGGTTTGAAATCATAGCCTTCCATCTGTCAGCATTATCGTCACCGTTATCGTCATTGGCGAATACAGGAGCAGAAACAGAAATATCGGTATGCTTTTCAGCGCCGTTTGAATTAAGGAATTCTCTTGAAAGGTCAACGATTGTATTGCCGTTCCAGTTCATTTT
>JBJERA010000118.1:0-9194 GCA_051882035.1 Hominimerdicola sp. | reverse complement strand
GTGTTTGAGCAGGTTGCAAAGGGAAAACTCACAGAGGAGGAGGCGCGTGTTCATCGTATTTCTTTTTAAGTTTTTCAAGCTCAGGCGCAAGCAGCTGAGTTTTTGCCATATTTTTTTCTTGTTTTACCTGCAAAGGAAAGGTTATAAGCTTAACCAGAATTGTGAACATTAAAAGAGCCAGTCCATAATTCTGAACCAAATAATAGCATCCTTTCATAATCCAACCCAAAGGAGCAGCTATAATATTCATTAAAATCCTCCAATTATACAATTTTCTCTATAAAAAATGCTCTCACGAGCCTACTTTTCTCTTTTTCTGAAATAATCCCACTCAAACTTTTCGGGAACATAGTCAACCCCGCCCTCCGAAAAAGGATTACACCTTAAAATTCTCCAACCCGATAAAATAAATCCCTTGAAAAAACCATGCTTTTTAAATGCTTGCAGTGCATAAGCAGAGCATGACGGATAATACTTACATCTCGCCGGAAAAAGCGGACTGATAAATTTTCGGTAAAATTCAATCAGCAATATAGCTAAATGTTTCATTTTTTGTTCTTAGGACGCTTTTTCTTCTCAAAGGGCTTGTTTATATCTTTCAAAAGTCTTTTCTTAATAAACTTGTCCACGTCCTGCATTTTCTTTTCACTAATGTTATTTCTTCCTACAAAAACTATATCAAATCCAATAGGAAAACTTTCCTCATTAAGCCTGTACGCCGCACGGATAATCCTTTTTATCCTGTTTCTTTCAACAGCTCCGCCGTTTTTTTTACTTACAGTAATTCCTACTCTGTTATATGGCGTACCGTTGGGGTAATAATAAGCCACAATAATACCGTCAGCCGTAAACCGACCTTTATTATAGCATCTCTGATATGCTTTGTTTTCCTTTAAAACCGTAGAAAATAACATAAAATACCCCGTAACTAACCTTACTAAATATAATTAATTAACAAAATTTCAAATAAAAAGTCACATAAAAAGATAAAGACCTAAATACCAATCAAAAAATGAATGGTATGAAGGTCAATTTACATTAGTAGCTGAGTCTTGCTCTGCCCTTTGCTCTTCTGCGAGCAAGTACCTTTCTGCCGTTAGCAGTAGCCATTCTCTTTCTGAAACCGTGAACCTTTTTTCTAGTAAGTTTCTTAGGCTGGTATGTTCTTTTCATTTACTTCATCCTCCTTCCGTTACAAAACGTCCGCCGGACAAATTAAAACCTGCAAAAATTTACAGTTTTGTCAAAAGGACAACGTTTATCTGGCAGGACTCTTGTCTTTTTCAGACATAGCCCTTGTAATTTAACATTATATCCTATATGTATACACTTTGTCAAGTAAGTTCACAATTTTTTTATATATTTTTTTCAGCATAAAACTTTGATTTTCAACCTTCTCAGACCTGCAAAAATTAATTTTTTATGAAAATTAACTTTAAATACCACCACATATAGTGTGATTACCTTACCTTTATCATTCATTTAGTAGTTTTATGTTAAAAAAATGTTTTCAAAAAAATAAGCACTATTATATATTATACAGCACTTGAAATTTTTTTGCTTATATGATATAATGATATAGAATTTATAATTGCGCCTGTATTACGTTTTTACAATATTTTACTGAAATTTTACGGATTGTTATTGCCAAAGCGGAGCAGCGCCTGATTTTTTGGAGGTTAAAAATTTTATGGATTCCTTTAACGACGTATTTCTTGACGTATTGAAATATTGCCAGAGCTGTAAAAACGTCAGCGAACCCGGTTATAACAAGTGGATTAAGGTGCTTGAACCGTACAAGCTTGAAAATAACGTGGCATATCTTCTTGCGGATTCGGAATTTACAAAAAATACTACGCTTAACGCCTATGAAAACGTGCTTAAAGAAGCTTTTCTCAATGTTCTCGGTTTTGAAGTTGATTTGAAAATTCTTGTAAAATCCAAGGATAATTCAATTGAAAAGGACGTTGACGATATTGAAATTAAAACCGCAGATTTTTCTGAGGACGCAAAAAATGCTCTTACTTTCGACAACTTCGTAAAAGGAAAATCCAATGAGCTTGCTTATGCTTTTTCCATTGCTGTTGCCAATAAGTACGATAAAACCAAGGATAACAGTGACAACGATCCGAACAAGGTTTTTAATCCGCTGATTATTTACGGTGATTCGGGACTTGGAAAAACTCACCTTATGAAAGCTATCGAACATGATGTCAGAAAGAAAAATCCCGATATGAATATCATTTATACTACGGGTGAGTCTTTTATTAACGAGCTTGTTAAGGCTATCGAGTTTAAAAATACCATTAAGTTCCATGATAAATACCGTAATGCAGATTTTTTGCTGGTTGACGATATTCAGACTATTGCAGGCAAGGACAGAATGCAGGAAGAATTCTTCCATACATTCAACGACCTTTACAATGCAGGTAAGCAGATCGTGCTTACTTCCGATATTGCTCCGTCAAGAATTTCCAAATTACAGGAGAGAATTCAGACTCGTTTCTCCCTTGGAGTACAGGTTGACGTTACTCCTCCTGATTTTGAAACGAGAATGGCTATTGTAAAAAGAAAAGCAGAAGTGCTGGATTTACAGCTTTCCGACAATATTACCAGAATTATTGCAGAAAAAATCAAGGCAAATATCCGTCAGCTTGAAGGAACTGTAAATAAAATCAAGGCTCTGACAATGTATACTAACGAAAACCCTTCCATTTCTATGGCTCAAAGGGTAATAAAGGAAATTATTATTGAAAATCACCCTGCCGAAATTACGGTAGACAGAATTCTGAACGAAGTTGCGTCTGCATTTGACGTTACTGCGGACGACATCAGGTCTTCAAACAGACGTGCAAGTATTTCTCTTGCAAGAAAAATTACTATTTATATACTTAAAGAAGTAAAAGGAATGACTTATACCGAAATTGGCGACGAACTTAACAAAAATCATTCCACTATGACCATTCATTATCAGGACGTTGTAAAGCTACTGAAAGAAAATAAACAGCTTAAAGAAACTGTTGACGACATTATCAAAAATCTTAAAGATAATTAAGCAGTTTTTCAGAGGTTTACTTTTTTTAAATGGTTTTCAACATTTTCAACAGAGTTTTCAACAATTTTATTTTAAAAACTTCTGCTGATTTTTTCGGGACATTATGAAATCTATTAAACTTTTTAAACACTTCCCGAAAAAATCTTTCAAAAGAAAATTGTTTAGAAAAAAATATCCCAAATCACTTTCAACATTTTTTGCAGAATTTTTAAACATTCAACTCACAATCTTTCAACTTTCTATCACTCAAAATTTTATAAACATTCTTTCAAAATTCACCTGTTAAAAATTCACCATAATTTTTCCTATGATTTCAAAGGGCTTTTATCACTTTTCAAAGTTTTCAACAGCCCCTAATACTAAGACTAATTAATATTGATATATTTTATTTTTCAATAGCACAAAAAGCAAGTAAAAAACAAAAAGCTGTGTTGAAAATCAAAAATATAAAAAACAAAAGTTTAAAACCGCCGGGTCAATCCCGGCGGCAGAGGGATTGCGGGTTCTTAGGGCAGAGCCCTAAGCAGGTCAAGGACAGAGTCCTTGTCGCTCCGCAGAGCGAAATCCTCTTTTTGCAAACTATAAAAATCCAAGAAAAGGAATGATTAAATGAAGTTTTTATGCGAAAAAACTCCTCTTTATGAGGCTGTCATAAATGTTTCCAAAGCAGTTTCGGAAAAATCTACGCTTACAGCTCTTGAAGGAATTAAATTTAAACTTGATAACATGAATCTTGAACTTACCGGTTATGACTTGGAAATAGGTATTAAAACTTCTATTTCCGTAAAAAGTGAGGATAAGGGAGAATTTATCCTTAACGCAAGACTTTTCTCTGAGATGATCAAGAAAATGCCAGAGGAAAATATTCTTGTGGAAATATCTGAAAATCTTCAAGTTACTTTGTCAAGCGGTGTTACTACATTCAATCTGTTCGGCGTAAGCGCTGAGGAATATCCTGAACTTCCGGCTAAGGAAGAAGAGGAAAGTTTTTCTATATCTCAGCCTGTTCTTAAAGAAATGATAAACCAGACTAAGTTCGCAGCGGCTACTACCGATATTAAACCTATTTTTAAGGGCGAGCTTTTTGAAATTGAAAACGGTCTGTTTACTCTTGTAGCAATCGACGGTTTCAGACTTGCTGTAAGATATGAGCCGATCAAATATGACGGAAATCTGAAATTTGTTGTTCCGTCAAAGACTTTAAGTGAAATTATCGGTCTTTTAAGCGATAATGATGATGAAATTGTTACTGTTTATCTATCTAAAAAGCATATTATTTTCGAGATTAACGGATATATGGTTTATTCCAGACTTTTAGAGGGGGAATTTCACCCTTATAAATCCGCAATCCCTGAAAATTCTTCTACCGAAGTTATCGCAGACAGAAAAGAACTTATTGCAACTTTGGAAAGATGCTTGCTGCTTATCAATGAAAGAACTCCGTCACCGGTAAGATGCTATTTTGATAACAATAATATTAAAATCAGCTGTTCTACTGCTTTGGGAAAAATAAATGATGAAATTCCTGCCGATATTTCAGGTCCTGCTATCGAAATTGGATTTAAGTGTAAATTTTTTATTGACCCGCTGAAAGCTATAAAAGAAGATAAAGTTAAATTGCAGCTTAACGGAAGCCTTTTGCCAATGAAAATTGTGCCTTGCGAAGGTAGTTCTTATACTTTCCTTGTTCTTCCATTGCGTCTGCCTAAGGAATAATGATTATGAAATATAATGTAATTGAAATCGAGATAAATTCCGAGTTTATAAAGCTTGATTCTCTGCTGAAATATGCAGGAATTGTGGAAACAGGCGGAATCGGCAAGGAAATTATTCTTGAAGAAAGAATTAAAGTCAACGGAGAACTCTGCACTATGAGAGGTAAAAAAATTCGCTCGGGAGACAGGGTTCAGATTGATGAAATTGCAACAGAAATCGCAGTGAAATAAATGCTTATTACAAAACTTTTTGTCGATGGGTTTAAAAATCTGAAATCAGTGGAGATTTATCCTCATGAAAAGCTTAATATATTCTGCGGAAAAAATGCTCAGGGAAAAACCAATCTTATCGAATCAATATGGCTTTGCACAGGTGTAAAATCCTTCCGAAATACCAAAGATAAGGATATGATTGATATTAATGGTCAGGTTATGAATATTGAGCTTGACTTTAAGAATAATTTTCGTGAGCAGAATGTTAAATTCGCTATGGCAAGACCTAATGTTAAGGAAAAAAATGTTTCGCTTAACGGGGTAAAGCTGAAAACGCCATCAAAGCTTTTTGGAAATCTCAACTGCGTGGTTTTTACGCCTGAGGATTTGGAGCTTTCAAAAGGTTCACCTGATAACAGACGGCAATATCTGGATTTATCGGTTTCTCAGATAAAAAATTCTTACAGTTCGGTAGTTTCAAAGTATGAAACACTTATTGAACAGAGGAATATGCTGCTGAAAAACATTAATTATGGTAAGTCCGGTATTGATGAGTTGGAAGTTTGGGACGTTCAGCTGGCAAGACTTGGTTCGTATATTTCTCTTTTAAGATATAATTATACGAAAAAGCTGAATTTATTTGCATCAAAGCTTTATGACGAAATTTCTGATGGCAGGGAAAAGCTTGAAATGAGCTATTATTCCACAGTTTTCAGAGATTTGGAAGGAAGAACCGATTTTGAGGGAGATCTGGCTGAGGAATATCTTCAAGTTCTGAAAAATAATCTTGAAGATGATTTAAGGGCGGGTTTTACTCAAAAAGGAATTCATAGGGACGATTTGCAGAGAAAAATCAATTTTCTTCCTGCAAAAGATTATGCTTCCCAAGGTCAGCATCGGTCGATCGCTCTTATTATGAAACTTGCTCAGGCTTATATTCTTGCGGAAGAAATTGACGACAGTCCTTGTATTTTGCTTGATGACGTTCTTTCAGAGCTTGACCTTTCAAGACAAAAATTTGTTTTGTCAAAAATATATGATATGCAGGTATTTATTACCTGCTGTGATAAGAATATTCCCTTTGATGAAAATATGCATGGAAAGCTGTTCTTTATCGACGGGGGAAGAATTGTACAGGGAGAATAAAAAATGTTTCTTCATCTTGGCAATGATTATATGGTGAATACAAAGGACGTTATCGGAATCTTCGACATAGAAAACACGTCTGTTTCAAAAATAACAAAGGATTTTCTTAATGAATCTTCCAAAAACAGGCGTGTTGTCAACTGTACCTATGAAATGCCCAAAAGCTTTATTGTATGTCTTGATAAAGATTTTACCGAAACGGTGTATATAAGCCAGATGTCCTGCGCCACTCTTTTGAAAAGATTCAAGAAAAAATGTACAAGTATGCAGACATAGGCAAAAACTATGTCAATGAAAATAATCTGAAAATATTGATATATAGATTAATTTTTTTGAGAATTAACGACTGAAATGTTCGTTGGAAAATGTACATTTTATTGTATAATTATGCAGTATATTAATGTATAAATATACATAAAGAATGTATATTAAAGAACGGAGGTTATATTTTGGAAAAGAATAATGAAATCGAAGTTGAAAATACCGAACAGATTTCACAGATTGACAAAAGCAATAATTATGACGAAAGTCAGATTCAGGTTCTGGAAGGTCTTGAAGCTGTAAGAAAAAGACCGGGTATGTATATCGGTTCAACAGGTCCGAAAGGTTTGCACCACCTGGTTTACGAGATTGTAACAAACTCAATCGACGAGGCTCTTGCAGGTTATTGTACTGAAATCGGAGTTGAAATTCTTCCAGGTGACGTAATTAGAGTAACCGATAACGGACGTGGTATTCCTACGGGTATTCACCCTAAGGAGGGTATTTCTGCGGCTACGGTAGTTTATACTGTTCTCCACGCAGGCGGTAAGTTTGGCGGCGGCGGATATAAGGTTGCAGGAGGACTTCACGGAGTAGGTGCATCGGTAGTAAACGCTCTTTCCGAATGGCTGACTATCGAAATCAAAGACGGCGAGCATATTCATTTCCAGCGGTTTGAAAGAGGAAATTATGAAGAAATATTGAAAATTATAGGTGATACCACTGAAACGGGTACTACTGTAACATTTAAGGCTGACCCTCTTATTTTTGAGCAGTCAACCGAATATGATTATGATGCTCTTTTGAAAATGCTGAGAGAGCAAGCTTTTCTTAATGCGGGAATAAAGATTGTTTTTACCGACAGAAGAGGCGACGAGCCTAAGGGAGAAACTCTTTACTATGAGGGCGGTATAAGACAGTTTGTTGAGCATATACACAAGTCAAAGGGCGTTGAGCCTCTTTCTGAGGAGGTTATTTACCTCAACGGAATGTTCAACGATATGTTTGCAGAAATTGCTTTGCAGTATAATGATACTTATAATGACCTTATTTTGTCCTTTGCAAATAACGTTCATACGCCCGACGGAGGTTCTCATGAGGTTGGCTTTAAGAACGCTCTGACAAAGGTTGTAAACGAGTATGGTAAGAAGTTCGGTTACCTTAAAGACGGCGATAAACTCTTGGGAGACGACGTCAGAGAAGGTCTGACGGCTATTGTATCGGTAAAGCTTACTAACTGTGAGTTTGAGGGACAGACTAAGGGACGTCTTGGAAATCCCGAGGTAAGACCTTTTGTGGATAAAATCGTTACAGAAAAGCTTATGAACTACTTTGAGGAAAATCCTCCGGTAGCAAAGGCTATTTTTGATAAATCAATTCAGGCTCAGAAAGCAAGAGAGGCAGCTAAAAAGGCAAGAGAAATGACAAGAAGAAAGTCTGCTCTTGAATCTTCTTCATTGCCGGGTAAGCTTGCCGACTGCTCCGACAGAGACCCTACCAATACGGAAATTTATATCGTAGAGGGAGATTCTGCGGGCGGTTCTGCAAAGGAAGGCAGAGATAGAGTTTTTCAGGCTATTCTTCCTTTGTGGGGTAAAATGCTTAACGTTGAAAAGGCAAGAATTGATAAGGTTTACGGAAATGAAAAGCTCATGCCTGTTGTTACGGCTCTGGGTACGTCTATCGGCGAGGATTTTGATATTTCAAAGCTGCGTTACGGAAAAGTTATCATAATGGCGGATGCCGATGTTGACGGAAGCCATATCAGAACGCTTTTGCTCACATTCTTTTTCAGATTCATGCGTCCTCTTATTGAGGAAGGTCATATATTTATTGCACAGCCTCCTCTGTTTAAAGTGGCGAGAGCAAAGCAGGTAAGATATGCGTTCTCAGATGAGGAAAGAGATACCTATATCAACGAACTTTCCGACGGCGGAAAGCTTAAAGTAAACGTTCAGCGATACAAAGGTCTTGGTGAGATGGATCCTGAACAGCTTTGGGAAACAACAATGAATCCTGAAACAAGAACCATGATTAAGGTTTCTATGGAGGACGCTGTAAAGGCTGACGAGGTATTCACAATTCTTATGGGCGACAAGGTTGGCCCGAGAAAAGAATTTATAGAGAAAAATGCCGAGTACGTTAAGGATTTGGACGTATAATCATTTGAGTTTACTGAAAGGAAATAACCAATTTGGATATTAATGAAAAAAATACCGAAAAAGAAAATGAAGAAATTTCTGAGGCTGTAACTGAGGAAAATCTGTCGGAAGAAATTGAAGCTGAGGAGGAAATAAGCGAATTATCTGAGGATAGTGCTTATGATAATTCTGATAAGGAACCTGTGGTTTCATTTGAGTATGACGTAAAAAATGACGAGGAAGAAAGAGCTTTTCTTGCCTTTCAGAAAAAGTATGTTTACAGACATAACTGGCTTGTTACTCTTGCTTTCGGAATAGTAGCTGTGATTTTTCTTATTTCGATTATTAAGTCCCCTGAGGGCTATCTTAATTATATACTTTGTTTTCTCAGCTTGTCTGTAATTTTTATTACATGGTACAATACCAGAAGAATAAGGAAATATCTTGTTAAGGCTCTTAAAAATCTTGAAGACGATAAGTATATTTTTACTCTTTATGACGACAGCTTTAAAATCGAAACGATTATGACTGAGGAAGAAAAAGCAGCGGAGGATTTTGAGCCTATACCGCCGAGAATAGTTAACTTTTCGGATATTTCTCTTAACGTAATAGAAAATGATGAAATGTTTATCATAATTCTGAAAAAAGAAACAATATATGTGC
>JBJERA010000117.1:0-9335 GCA_051882035.1 Hominimerdicola sp. | reverse complement strand
TGATAAAGAATAAAGCAATTCAGCGTCTGAACTACCGCAATAATTCCGATTATCCATAGATAAGTCCTTATAAATCCCCCTGCAATTTTCAACCTTCTGCCCTTTTTAACAATCAGCAGAATAATCATAGCAATAAGCGAAATAGGAAGTCCCGCAACGCCTATAATTATAAGTATTTCTCCGAAAGAAAACGGCATAATAGAAGTAAACCTGCCGTAAGTATTCTGCCATATTGGAAAAATGTTAGCAGTATACCAATCGCTGAAAGCGGTAGAGCATCGGCTGATTATATTCAAAGCCACTGTCAGAATAACAAGTATTATAAGAACCCAATCGGATTTTCTGATTTTCGCAATAGTTTTCATTTAATCACCAAAAAGCCTGAAAAGTAGACATAATCTCATATTCTAACTATACCACACAGCGAATATTTTGTCAACAAGCAAAAGTTAAGTTGTGCGCGTCTGAAACACAAGCGTATTTCACAAACATACACAGAAAATTCATAGAAAATTAGGGTATTTGTACATTGACTTAACGAGCAGAATTTTGTATACTATTTATTGTGTTTAATAAAGTGATTTCACATTGAAATTAAAATAATTTGTAAGGGGATTGTGTTGCACATGACTAAGGTTGTTAAGTTCGGCGGCAGTTCGCTCGCCAGCGCAGAGCAGTTTAAAAAGGTTAAGGAAATCATCACAGCAGAGGATTCAAGACGTTTTGTTGTTCCGTCCGCTCCTGGAAAAAGACATTCAAAAGATACAAAAGTTACAGATATGCTTTACGGCTGCTATGACCTTGCCGCAAAAGGCAAGGATTTTGCAAACGAATTTGAGGCTATTAAGAAGAGATATTATGGCATTATTGAGGAACTTGGACTTGACTTGTCTTTGGAGGACGAGTTCACTACAATCAAGGCTTGCTTTATCGGCAAGGCCGGACGTGACTACGCCGCTTCAAGAGGCGAGTATCTGAACGGTATTGTGCTTGCAAATTATTTGGGATATAATTTTATAGATTCTGCCGACGTTATTTTCTTTAACGATCAGGGTCAGTTTGACAGCGTTAAAACTAACGAAGTTCTTTCCGCAAAGCTTGCTGCTATGGATAACGCAGTAATTCCTGGTTTCTACGGCTCAATGCCTAACGATACTATCAAGACATTTTCAAGAGGCGGTTCTGACGTAACCGGTTCAATCGTTGCGGCGGCAGTAAACGCTGACCTTTATGAAAACTGGACTGACGTTTCGGGATTCCTTGTATGCGACCCAAGAATTGTTGAAAATCCTCAGCCGATCACAACAATTACCTATAAAGAGCTTAGAGAGCTTTCATATATGGGTGCAGGAGTTTTGCATGAGGACGCTATCTTCCCTGTTCGTAAAGCAGGAATTCCAATCAATATCAAGAATACAAATGCTCCTGAGGACGTTGGAACAATGATTGTTGAATCCACTTCACAGAAGCCTGCATATACTATCACAGGTATCGCCGGCAAGAAAGGATTTACAGTTATCAATATCGAAAAGGATATGATGAACGCCGAAATCGGATTCGGAAGAAGGGTTCTTGAAGTTTTTGAGAAGAACGGAATTTGTTTCGAGCATATGCCGTCAGGTATCGACACAATGTCAGTTGTAGTTCATCAGGAAGAATTTGCAGAAAAAGAGCAGGAAATTCTAGCAGGTATCCACAGAAACTGTCACCCTGATTCTATTGACATTGAAACAGATTTGGCGCTTATCGCAGTTGTAGGACGTGCAATGAAGTCCAACAGAGGTACAGCCGGCAGAATTTTCTCCGCATTGGCTCATGCTCATGTAAACGTAAAGATGATTGACCAAGGTTCTTCCGAGCTTAACATAATCATCGGCGTAAGCGAAAGTGATTTTGCCGCAGCAACAAAAGCAATTTACGAGATTTTTGTTGATACACAGCTTTAACTATTAAGATATTAAAAGGGCTGTTGCAAGTTAACAATAACTTGCAACAGCCTCTTTTTAATAACTGTATTTACTTCCGCCGATAAACTCACGCACAAGAGAATTGGTCGGCACATTATCAATATCCACGCTCAAAGTAGCTTCAAGAGCCTCCTCCATCAGCTGAAAACGCTCAAAATCAGGATAAGTCTCCGCCGTTTCTCTCAGCTTATCCAAAATAAAGTTTTTGTAAACCGAAACCTCATAAGGAACAAACGTATCCACCGAAAATTCCGCACGGTGCTTGTAAGGCATAATATACTTGTTCTCCCCTGCCTCAACGCTGTCAAACATATCCAGAGTATGAGCAATATCCCGTCCTCTGTAAAGACTATCCCTTATAAGCCTTCTCATAAGCCTGATAAATTTCGGCTGCAATAGCTTGTTGTCATCGAATTCCATTCGTGTACGAACACTGACATACATACATCTGGCAAAACTGCTTGCCGCCGAAGTTACCATAGGATTAAGGGCATGAATCCCCTCAAACACAATAATATCGTTTTTCTCACGCTTTAACTTAAAGCCATCCACCGACTCCTGCGTCGTGAACAAATATTTCGGAACAGTAACCTCTTCACAGTTCGACATCATTTCCATGTGCTTGTTAAGCATAGGAATGTTTATCCTATTGGGAGATTCAAAATCAATCTTTCCGTCCTCACCTATTGCGTTTGCAAATGAAGATTTAGGAAGAAAATAATCGTCCATAGAAATAGTGTGAGTATTAATTCCTCTGTTATCAAGAATTTCCTCAATTTTTTTCGCCGTGGTAGTTTTTCCAGCACCCGACGGACCGGCAAGAAGCAAAATAGGCTTAGTCTTATAGTCAGCCTCAATTTTATCTGCAATTTCCACAAGCTGTTCCTCATAGCTTTTATTGCAGCTAAGAATAAATTCCGACTGATTTTCATGGATTTTTCTATTCACAGCATTAATATTAATTTTTCTCATATTTTTCCTATACCTTTCGGCATTTTCTCCTTTCTTCGTTCAGTAGTTTTGCACATACAACCTTTGTATATTATATGCAAAAAATTAAATTTCTGTTATTCTTCCCACTTGGCACAAAGATTATTAATCGTATCCGTCATCTTTGCAAGGTCTTTGTTTGTAAGCCCTGAACTGCGGTTGATAAGAGCAGTAAGCCTTTCAAGGGAATTAAGCAGCCGCTGATAATTCGGCGAAACACCAGCCTTTTTCTTAATCAGAATCGGCTCAGCATTTGTGAAAATTCCCATAGCAATATCAAGCTCCGCACCGCTGTAAGGCGCATAAGCGTCAAGACCGAAATCTTTTCTCAAATGGTCTTTGTAATATTCCGCAACCGAGGATTCGCCATGATTAACGAAAACCTTCTGAGGATTTTTGATATTCTTGATCCAAGCGTCAAGTCCGTCGCAGTCAGCATGACCGCTCACACCATTAAGTGAGCAAATGTTCGCCTTAACCACAATTTCCTCACCGAAAAGCTTAACCTTTTTGGCACCTTCCAAAAGACTTCTTCCCAAAGTATTCACCGCCTGATAGCCCACAAAAAGTATAGTATTCTCAGGCTTCCAAAGATTATGTTTCAGATGATGCTTAATTCGTCCTGCCTCGCACATTCCGCTGGCAGAAATAATTACCTTAGGCGTATCGTCAAAATTTATCGCTCTGGACTCATCACTTGTAACGGCAATGTTCAGCCCTTTAAACGAAATAGGGTTTATTCCGCTATTAACATATTCCATAGCCTCTTCGTCAAAGCAGGCAAATTTGTTCTCATTAAAAATACTGGTAGCCTCAATAGCAAGGGGTGAATCCACATAAACAGGAAAATCCCAATGATTAGCAATCATATTTTCCGCTTTAATCTGGCGGATAAAATATAGCATTTCCTGAGTTCTTCCCACCGCAAATGACGGAATAATAACGTTTCCGCCCTTGTCAAAGGTACTTTGAATAATCTCAGCAAGCCGTTTCGCATAATTCTCAGGCTTATTATGCCGACGGTTTCCATAAGTTGACTCCATAACCACATAATCAGCGCTGTCAATATATTGCGGATCTCTGATCAGAGGCTGTTGTGTATTACCAATATCTCCTGAAAATACAAGCTTTTTGGTAATTCCCTTTTCGGTAATGGTAATCTCAATGCTTGCCGAGCCAAGCAAATGCCCTGCGTCAACAAATCTGACAGAAATACCCTCGTAAATTTTCTCCTCAACCATATAATCATGAGGAACCAAACAAGCAATAGCACCCTCAGCGTCCGCCATAGTGTAGAGAGGTTCAACATCTTCGTTACCCTTTCTCCTGCCCTTACGGCTCCGCCACTCAGCCTCAAATTCCTGAATGTGAGCCGAATCTCTCAGCATTATACTGCAAAGATTGCAAGTCGCCTTAGTGGCATGAATTTCGCCTTTAAAACCGCCTGCATAAAGCAGCGGCAGCAAACCGCTATGGTCGATATGAGCATGAGTAACCAGCACAAAATCAATATTTCCCGGAGGACAAGGCACTTTCGCATTCTCATAAAAATCAACGCCCTGCTCCATACCGAAATCCACAAGAAACTTTTTTCCGCAAGCCTCTATAAAAGTACAGCTGCCCGTAACCTCATGAGCTGCACCAATAAAAACCATTTTCATAATATCGCCCCATTTCTTTTCTATGTTATTTTGAATCACTTCAACTAATTGCTTATATTATATCATACTATTTCAACTTTTTCAAGCAAATTGCACAAAAATGTTTAAAAACAGAAAACTTTTTATTGACTACATCATACATAAAGCCGCAGTCAGTAGTTATGCGATGTTGCTATATCACATATCAAGCATATAAAACAAAACGGGCAAACATTCCTTGTTCACCCGTAAAATTTTATTCAATATTAATATCATCAATTTCAATATCACAGCTGTCAACATTAATTTCGTCCAGCTCAACAACTGCCGTATTTGAATTTGCCTTATCACCGAAAATCTTATCTCTGAACACCCAGAATACATCAACAGCAACAACAGCAAGAATAAGAACAATCAAAATAATATTAATAAGAGTTCTTGAATTGCCCTTCTGAACATTATTCTCTTGGGGAATATTATTCATACCAACATTGTTCATGCCCATGTTATTCATATTTGGTATATTGTTAGCCATGTTCTGCTGGCTGCTGCCGTAAGCCCTTGTACCCTCAGGAGTAATATATGAGGATTGAGCCTGCTGTGCAGTATTATTGCCTGAACCATAAGCACTTCCGTAATTCGAGGTACTGCTTTGACCGAAAGAATTATTCTGTCCAAAAGCATTGCCCTGAGGAATAGTGTTATTCTGCGGTCTGAACTGAGAATTAGTCGGCTGGAAAGGGTCATTTTGTGGTATAGCCTCTGAACCGCTTGTAGGAAGCACTCCGGGAGCGGAATTAGTATTTCTTGAACCCATAGAAATGCCTGAAACATAAGGCGTGTCATTAACAACTGGTGTTTCAGGAATAGCCACCTTTCTGCTTGCCATAGCCACTTCCTCCGCTGTCGGTATAGGAATAGGCTCCTGAGCAATAGTCTTTTTTTTCTCAAAATTAAAATCCGATTGATTCTGAGCAGGCTCCTGCCCTGGAAGATAAACCGAATCCATAGTCGGCATTTCTTCCTTGGATTTCTGTTTTGCATTTAAAAGGCTATCGTCAATAATAGGAACAGAAATTTCGTCCATGGTCGGATTTCTGTCGTCCTCCACCTTTTCCGGCGTCTGAACAGCACAAGGTGTTCCACAGATATTACAAAACTTAGCATTCTCTGCAAGCACGTTTCCGCACATTTTACAGTTACGCTGAGTTATGAGAAGTTTTGCACCGCAAGCCTTGCAGAACTTTGCACCGTTTTCAACCGGCAAATTGCACTTAGGACAATTCATCATATTAATTACCCTCTCTCTGTTATGTAAGCTTAAATTCAGTAATGACCTCCGAGAAAATATACCAGCTGTCGCTGATTTTTACAACTATCAAATCCATTCGCTGAACAGTTTTCTCATCATCCTCGCCTAAAATAAACTCCACATTAAGCTTATAAGCTTTTTTTATTGTTATATTTTTAGTATACTTATCTTTGTATTCTTTTTCCAAAGCATCAATTTCTTCATTATCAAGCTCGCTTTTAGACTTGACTTCAAAATTGAAAACAGGCCTTTCACCCTCTTTTCTGGGAAGGAGAGCCTCTGCAAGCTTACCGCTGTATTCATCCGAGTTTTTATAAGCTTCCGCAGACTCGGGAGTAAAGCATTTAATGTAAGCCTCCGTATCGGAATAAACCGCCGACCGCACCAGTGTAGCAAGAGGCTGTTCATAATTCATTACAAAATCTTCTTCACCGCAAGAACAAAATGCAATAGGAATTATCAATAATAGCAATATAATACTGCAAACCCTTTTCATATCAACACCGAGAATTCAAAAATAAGCGTAAGTTTTTTCGTATAATGATTTTTAGCATAATATTATTTCCCTATAATTTCTATTTTTATAAATTACAATACGCTTTGATAGTTAAGAATACACCAATCACCGTTCACCTTACCAACGTAAATTGTTTCTGTTTCGGTTTCTTTTCCATCAGCATATTCAATTATAAAATCAACTTCAAGCCTGTAACCCTCGTCAATCTTCACATCGTCTGGAGAAAGAATCTCAAAACTGCTTACATAGCTTTCCATTTCGCTGAGCTTCATAGCCCTCTGCTCTCTGATTTCATATGAAACTTTAAACTTCTTGCCATATTCATCTAAAAAGTCCTGGTGAAGTTCTTCCGCCGTTTCTTCGTAATATTCATCAAGATCCATACCAAGAGCAGAACCTATGTCCTGCATCTGCTCCGCCGTACATGAAGGCATTAACTTTTCAAGAGCCGAACCACTTCCGTCGTTAATAACTTTCATAAGATTGTCAAGAGGAGTAGTCATAGTTGAACGGAAGAACACAAAGAAACAAATTACTACAATAGCAATAAGAGCAACCAATGCTCCAAGCACAATAAACAAAGCTTTTTTATTGCCGTTTGCAGTAGCTCCGCCATTGTTTGCCATTCCGTCGATTCCATTGCCCATCATACCGTTGGCAGGTTTAGTATATGACGGCTGAGCATTTCCGTACATAGAACCTGATGGTGGTACACCCATACCCTGATTAGGCTGATAGGTGCCGTAATTCGAACCGCCCACATTTACAGGTGCGGCGTTTCCATAAACCGTACCGTTAGTATTTATATTATCAGCGGTATTTTCGATATTCTGCTGAGCGCCCATATCAGGCTGGTATGTATTACTGAACTGTGCGTTTCCGGTAGTGGAGCCGGAAGTCTGCATTGTGTTTTCAGGTATATCGTTAACAGGCTGAGAGTTAAAGTCATTGCCCCCGTTTACATTCGGCTGAACGTTCTGCGGATTATTCTGCGCCTGTCCCAGCTTATTTCCGCAAACTGTACAGAACATAGCGTTATCTCCTACCTGCGAACCGCAGTTAGTACAAAATTTAGACATAGTTTAATTCCTCCATAATCTTAGATTTTTTGATTTAAACAGCCCCGAAAAGCCATTATTCCAAAGCTGAAGAAATAATATTATACATTATTTATATTATACCAATTTTTTATTTTTGTCAAGGGAAAACGCTGTTTTTTATCATAACTCGAAAATATTTTCATAATCAGTTATGTTCACAAAAATATAACAATTTTTGTGTTTTAACGAAAACGTTTAAGCACTTGCAATATTTTCTCATTATGTTATAATAAATTCGCAGCTTTAAAACTAATGCAATGAATATTCATATTTTTATATTAAAATTAAAATTCTACAAAGGAGATGATTTTTATTAGCATCGTTTTCAACGAAAAAGAAAGGTCTTTCAAGCTGAGAGCAAAAGACACCGACTATATGCTTAAAATCTGTGACGGAGAGTATCTCGGTCACGTCTATTACGGAAAAAAGGTTCTTGATGAGGATTTGACCTACCTCCTCCGTCTTGACGAAAGCCCCTATACTCCGTCAATAAATAACAGAGATAAATCCAGCTATATGGACACTTTGCCTATGGAATATCCTTGCTTCGGCACGGGTGATTACAGAGAGCCTGCCTTTAAAATCATGGATTTGGACGGTATGTCAACCTGCGATTTAAGATATAAGTCACATAAAATCTACAAGGGCAAGCCTGCACTTGAAGGACTTCCGGCTACTTTCGCCACAGAAGAAAGCGGTGCGGAAACTCTTGAAATCACAATGCTTGACCAACACGCAGGTATTGAGGCTGTTTTGATTTATACAGCATTTGACAAACTTGACGTTATAACCCGTTCGGCAATTTTCAGAAACGTGGGCGACCGCAATGTTAAAATTACAAGAGCGTTGTCAGCCTGCGTTGATTTCGATACGGATAAAATGGACATGATTACCTTAAACGGTTCATGGGCAAGAGAACGTGCCGTTGAAAGATGCAGACTTCATCACGGCAAACAGTCTATCGACTCCGCAAAAGGTGAAAGCTCACATCAGAGCAATCCTTTTGTAGCTTTGTGTGAAAACACTGCTGACGAGGACAGAGGCGAAGTTTTCGGATTTAATTTCGTATATTCGGGAAATTTCTTTGCTCAGGCGGAAGTTACTCAGCATAAGAAAACTCGTTTTGTTATGGGAATAAATCCACTGGATTTTGAGTGGCTTTTGGAAAAAGGCAAAAGCTTTACAGCCCCTGAGGTTGTAATGGTTCATTCTGACGAAGGTATCGGAAAAATGTCCAGAACCTTTCACGACCTTTACAGAAACAATCTTATCAGAGGTGAATATAAGGACAAACGCCGTCCGATTCTCATAAACAACTGGGAGGCTACATATTTCAATTTTGATACAGACAAGCTTATTTCTATTGCAAAAGAGGCTTCAAAGCTTGGTATTGAAATGCTTGTTATGGATGACGGCTGGTTCGGTCACAGAGATTCCGATAATTCCTCATTGGGTGATTGGTTCGTATATGAGAAAAAACTTAAAGGCGGACTGAAATACCTTGTTGACGAAGTTAATAAGCTTGGCATGAAGTTCGGTATCTGGTTCGAGCCTGAAATGATTTCCCCAGATTCTGAGCTTTACAAGGCTCACCCTGACTGGGCTATTCAGGTAAAAGGACGAGAGTTGACCCTCTGCCGTGAACAGTATGTTCTCGACTATTCAAGAAAAGAAGTTCGTGACTATGTTTACAGTATGATGAAAAATATCCTTGATTCTGCAAATATCGAGTATATCAAGTGGGATATGAACCGACAGCTTACCGAAGTCGGCTCAAATGCGCTTCCAAAGGAAAGACAGCGTGAGCTT
>JBJERA010000116.1:0-2316 GCA_051882035.1 Hominimerdicola sp. | reverse complement strand
GACGCACAAAATCAAAGGGGAACAAGCTATTCTCCTGAGGAAGTTTGCGATATTCTCATGAATGTATCAAGAGAGGATATTGTAGAATGTGCAAAATCGTTTAAGCTTGATACTGTTTATGTTATGAAAGCAGAGGAGGCTGAAAATGAATAGAGAGGTAATTGAAAACAGCCGTTTAGGCGAGAAATACACGCTTATTCATCACAAATCAGGTCTTGATATTTATATCTGGAAGTTAGAGGGATTTTCAACTACTGAGGCTTGTTTTGGAACAAAATACGGTTCGATAAATACTCGTTTCAAAACTAAGGATAAGGCTTATTTTACGCAGGTTCCTGAGGGAATTGCTCACTATTTGGAGCATAAGCTTTTTGAAAATGAAGATTGCGACGTTTTTGAACTTTATGCAAAAACCGGTGCTAGCGGAAACGCTTATACTTCTTTTGACGAAACGGTTTATACTTTCAGTTGTTCGGAAAATTATGAGGAGTCGCTGGAGATTTTGCTGGATTTTGTTCAGAATCCTTATTTTACCGAAGAAACTGTTGCGAAGGAGCAAGGAATTATCGGTCAGGAAATCAAAATGTGCCAGGATTCTCCCGACAGACAATGTTTCTTCAATTTGCTGAAAGCTTTGTATTTTGAAAATCCTGTAAAGATTGATATTGCAGGGACGGTTGAATCTATTGCAAAGATTACACCTGAGCTTTTGTACGAGTGTTATAATACTTTTTATAATCTCCATAATATGGTGCTCACTATTGCCGGAAATGTTGATGAGGATAAGGTTCTTGAAATCTGCGACAGAAAGCTGAAACCTTGCGAGGATATGCAGCTTGAAACTGATTTCCCGAAAGAACCTGAGGGTATTGTTCAGCAGAGAATAACTGCGAAATTTCCGGTAGGTCAGCCGATTTTTTCAATAGGATTTAAGGCTGAGCCTGCCAAGGGCAAGGAGATTTTAAAGCAAGAGGCAACAGCATCGGTTCTTTTGCATATGCTTATCGGTTCAACTTCAAAACTTTATAAGGATCTTTTTGACGAGGGTCTTTTGAATTCACGATTTGGAATAGAAGTTTTTCTCGGCGAGGGATTTTTAGTAAGCCGTGTTCAGGGCGAATCGCATGATCCTGATGAGGTTTTCAAACGATATATGGCGGAAATTGAGCGTGTGAAAAAAGAGGGTCTTGACAAAGAGCAGTTTGAGATTATCAAAAAATCCAAGTACGGAAATCTTGTGCGTTCGTTTAACAATCCTGAGCATTGTGCAGACGATTTGGTTGAGTGTGCATTTTGTGATGCAAGTCCGTTTGATGAAGTGGAATATCTTGCTTCGCTGACTTTGGAGGATTGTCAGAAAGGACTTGATACTTTTTTTGATATCAAGAAAGCCGCTATTTCTATTGTGGAAAAATAAGACAACGAGCCTTTGGGCTTTTGAAAGGAAGGTCATAAATGTTTCAGACTGTCAGACAGCTTGCAGAAGTTTCGGGAATAAAAGAAAAAATTCTCCAAAACAGGGATAAGGTCTATTTTCCGAATTTCGGTGAAGGTGATAACATACTAAAAGAGGGAATTTCTATTGACAGAGTAGCGTTCACGATTCCCGGAACAGATTTTGAGATTTATTGGTATGGTTTTCTTATCTGTATTGGTATGCTTTTGGCAATGATTTACGGATTTAAGAAAATGAAATCGGCGGGTATTGACCCCGACAGAGCAACCGATGCAGTTATTGCAGGTTTTATCGGAGCGATTTTTGGTGCAAGACTTTATTATGTGTTGTTTAATGATGTTGGCGTCACAATGAGTGATTTTTTCAATACAAGAGATGGTGGACTTGCAATTTACGGCGGAATTATCGGAGCAATTCTGTGCGGAGGAATTGTTGCAAAACTGCGTAAGTTAAAGCTTTCTGCATTGCTTGATGTTGCTGCACCATGTTTTTTGATTGGCCAGTGTATAGGAAGATGGGGTAATTTCTTCAATCAGGAGGCTTTCGGTGCAAATACTGACAAGCCTTGGGGTATGATTAGCTATACTACTGCTAATTTTATTGCGTCAAGTGATTTGGTTGGCGTTGACCCTTATCAGCCTGTTCACCCCTGCTTTTTGTATGAGTCATTATGGTGTTTGATTGGATTTGTGATTTTGCATTTCTACTTTAAACATCGTAAGTTCGACGGGGAAGTATTCTTTATGTATATCGGTTGGTACGGCTTGGGAAGATTTTTCATTGAGTCCACCAGAACCGACTCCCTTTATCTTGGAAATATCAAGGTTTCACAGCTTATTGCGGCAGGTTGCGTAGCTGCG
>JBJERA010000115.1:0-9621 GCA_051882035.1 Hominimerdicola sp. | reverse complement strand
ATACTGTTGAAAAGCTTGCTAAGGAAACGGCTGAACAGTATGGGTTTAAGGAAATTCGTATTCCTACTTTTGAGGACACAGGTTTGTTTGTTCGTTCTGTTGGAGAAACTACCGATGTTGTTCAGAAAGAAATGTATACCGTTACCGCTACAGGGGATTCTCAGTTTACGCTTCGTCCGGAGGGTACGGCAGGTACAATGAGAGCAATGCTTGAAAACGGCATTATGAACGAAGGCTATCCTCAGAAGGCTTTCTATATTCTGTCATGTTTCCGCCACGAAAAGCCTCAGGCAGGTCGTTTGAGAGAATTTCACCAGTTTGGCTGCGAAATGGTTGGAACTGCAAGTCCGAGAGCTGACGCTGAGATAATTTGTCTTGCGAAGAGTCTTATTGACAGAGTGGGACTGCAAAATATTGAGCTTAATATTAACTCTATCGGTTGTCCTGAGTGCAGAGCAAATTATCACAAGGCTTTGAAAGAGTATTTTGCAGACAGAAAGGACGAGCTTTGCGAAACCTGTCAGGGCAGACTTGAAAAAAATCCTATGAGAATTTTGGACTGCAAATCGCCGATTTGTTCCGAGATTGCAAAGGACGCTCCTGTTATTCTTGATTATCTTTGCGATGACTGCAAGGAGCATTTCAATAAATTGCAGGAATATTTGGGCGTTATGGGCATTGAATTTAAGATTAATCACAAGATTGTAAGAGGTCTTGATTACTACACAAGAACAGTATTTGAGTTCGTTACCACTGACATCGGTGCTCAGGGAACTGTCTGCGGCGGAGGAAGATACGACGGGCTTATTGAACAGCTTGGCGGTCAGAAAACTCCTGCTCTGGGCTTTGGAATGGGACTTGAAAGACTAATTATCACTATGGAAAAGCAGGGCTGTGAATTTTATGAGCCGAATACCTGCGATTTGTATATTACCACAATGGGCGAAAAAGCAGTGGAAAGGGCTTTGGAGCTTACAATGTGCCTGCGTGACGAGGGATATTTTGTTGAATACGACCTTGTTGAAAGAGGAATTAAGCCTCAGATGAAGTATGCCGATAAAATCGGAGCTAAATTTGTAATTGTTTTGGGTGACAATGAGATTGAGTCTGGCAAGGCAAATCTTAAAAATATGACCACTGGTGGGCAGACCGAGATTTCTCTGGATGACAGCTTTTTGGATGATTTTTCTGATATTCTTGTAGCTGAAATGTTCGGCGATATGGACGAGGAAACCTTGAAGGCTCTTGGAGGATTGCTGTAATGAGATGCGAACAGTGTGAAAAAATTCCTGTTTGCGATATTCGTACTCCCGAAGAATATATGCTTTGTGTAAGCTGTTTGGCGAGGGAATTGCTTGCAGGAAAGGTGGAAATGGTTTATCAGACTTGTCCTTTGAATAAAATAATGCACGAGGACAATAAGTTTTACGCTGAAAAGATTTTTCATCAGTTCCGCTGTACAAAGTGCGGAACAATATATGGTATGCTGATTAATACCCACAAGGGCGGACAGATTAAGATTAATGACAAGATTTTTAATCCTGACGATTATCCCGATAACGAGGTTAAAGAGTAATGCTTTTGATTTTTCCGAAAAAATATGAATTTGAAACAAGCCTGCCTCCCAAAAGGGTATACCGCAAGCTTGACGGCGAACTTACGGAGCATAAGCCTACCATTAATATTATGTCAACGGGTAAGTTTATGAAAAACCACAAAACCGAAAGTGTTTACTACGGCAGGCGAGAGGGCGATGAGTTTCAGATTTTCTATCATAAAGCAGGAAAGCGTGACGGCGGAGAAACAGGCTTTTTCGGCAGGATTGAAAAGACAGCCTACGGCTCAAAAATAACCGGAAAATACCGCAAGCCTTTATCCACATACATTTTCGGCATTATATGGGCGGTTTTTACGGCTTTTTCGGCTCTTATGTCATTGGCGCTTAAAGAAAATGTTGGGGCGATTGTATGTGCGGTACTGCTGATTGCAGGAATTTTTCTTCTCTTTTGGGACGGAAAAGTGAAATTTCTAAAAGCCTATCTTGACAGTTTTCCTGATAAAAATGTATAGGCAATACTGCAAACTTAATGCACGATATCGGTGTGGCATTGCCTATAATATGGTGTTCGTTTCGTCGGCTGTTTTCGATTATTAATAAATGTTGGGCAAGAGATTTATTCTTGCTGTGAAGATAAAATTTGATGCAAAGGAAGTAATAAAAATGAAACTTGATACAATGAAAGGACTTCGCAGAACTCATTACTGCGGAGAAGTGCCTGAAACTGAGCAGGAAGTTGTTGTGTGCGGATTTGCCGACAGAGTGAGAGATATGGGAAACCTTATCTTTATCAATCTGCGTGACCGTACGGGACTTGTTCAGCTTGCTTTCAGCGACGAAACTGACAGAGAGGTTTTCGCTAAGGCTCAGGCCGTAAAGAGCGAATATGTACTTATGGCGAAAGGACTTGTTCGCCCTCGTGAGAGCGTTAATAATAAGATTAAAACGGGTAAAATTGAGATTTTTGTAACAGATTTGAGAATTCTTTCAAAGGCTGAAACAACTCCTTTTGAGGTTACAAACTCTGATAAGGTGAACGACGAGTTAAAGCTGAAATATCGTTATCTTGATTTGAGAAATCCTAAGCTTCAAAAGAATATTATCATGCGTCACAATATTGCAAGAGTGGCAAGAGAATATTTTTACGAGAACGGATTTTTGGAGATTGAAACTCCTATGATGATGAAGTCTACTCCTGAGGGCGCAAGAGATTATCTTGTTCCGTCGAGAGTTCATGCGGGCAAGTTTTATGCTTTGCCGCAGTCACCGCAGATTTACAAGCAGCTTTTAATGATTTCAGGCTACGACAGATATATTCAGCTTGCAAGATGTTTCCGTGACGAGGACCTGCGTGCTGACAGACAGCCTGAGTTTACACAGATAGACCTTGAAATGTCATTTGTTGATGTTGAGGATATCCTTCAAATGGCAGAAGGCTTTGTGGCAAGACTTTTCAAAGAAATTCTTAATGTGGATATTCCGCTGCCCCTTAAAAGAATGACGTTTGCCGAAGCTATGAACAAATATGGTTCCGATAAGCCTGATACACGTTTCGGCATGGAAATTCAGGATATTACAGAAACAGTAAAGGATATTGACTTTGTCGTATTTAAGTCTGCAATCGAGGCAGGCGGTTCTGTTCGTGCAATCGTTGCAAAGGGCGGAGCAGAAACTTATACAAGAAAAGAAATCGATAAGCTTGTTGAACACGCAAAGGGAATAGGAGCAAAGGGTCTTGCATATATCCGCTGGGCAGATGAGCCTAACTGTTCATTTAAGAAATTCTTGGGCGAGGGCGATTTGGAGAAAATCACATCTGCAATCGGTGCTGAAAAAGGCGACCTTGTGCTTATTTGTGCTGACAAAAATAAGGTCGTGCTCAGCGTTCTGGGTGCATTAAGACTTATCTGCGGAAAGCGTCTTAACATGATTAAAGAGGGATATAATTTCCTTTGGATTACAGAAATGCCGTTCTTTGAGCAGGACGAGGAAACGGGCGAGTGGGTTGCAATGCATCATCCGTTTACAATGCCTATGGAGGAGTGTCTTGAATATCTTGATACAAATCCTGAAAAGGTTCGTGCAAAGGCATTTGACCTTGTTCTTAACGGTACGGAATTGTCTTCTGGTTCAATGAGAATTACAGATTTTGAACTTCAACAGAAAATGTTTGAGGCTCTCGGTATGACTGATAAAGAAATTCAGGCGAAGTTCGGATTCCTTGTTGACGCATACAGATATGCCGCACCTCCTCACGGTGGAATGGGAATAGGTCTTGACAGACTTTCAATGATTATGTGCGATGCAGAATCGCTCCGTGACGTAGTTGCATTCCCTAAGGTTCAGAATGCAAGCGAGCTTATGAGCGCTTGTCCTGCCGAAGTTGACGAAAAACAGCTTGAAGAATTGCATATCAAAACAGTTTTGACCGAGAAGGAATAAACTTACACAAAAATAAAACGGGTGAACATTGTTCGCCCGTTTTAAGAATTTGTCTATGCATTATTGTGATTTTTCATTGTATAAGATTTACGAAAATTTAACTCATTTTTTGTAGAAATATGCTATAATAAAAAGGTTAGTTATATGATGTTTTTAGAAAGAGTGGGAAAAATGGAACAAGTAAAAGAAAACAAAATGGGTACGCTGCCTGTTAATAAGCTGTTGATATCCATGTCCCTGCCAATTATGATTTCAATGCTTGTGCAGGCGCTTTACAATATTGTAGACAGTATATTTGTGGCGAAAATCAGCGAGAATGCTCTTACAGCAGTTTCTCTTGCATTCCCGATTCAGAATCTTATGATTGCTCTTGGAGCAGGTACGGGCGTTGGAATAAATGCTTTGCTGTCAAAATCCTTGGGCGAAAAAAATTACGAGCAGGCTAATAAAGCTGCAAACAACGGAATTTTTCTTGTTTTAATCAATTTTTTCATATTCCTTTTGTTCGGATTGTTTTTTACAGACATTTTCTATGCTTCACAGACAAATGTGCCTAGTATTGACCCTGAAAATGCGGTTATCATTCAAAAATACGGAAAAGAATATATGTCTGTGATATGCCTTTTCAGCGTGGGACTTTTTGCTCAGATTACTTTTGAAAGGCTTTTGCAGGCAACGGGAAAGACGATTTATTCTATGTATAGTCAGGGAGCAGGCGCTATTATAAACATTATTTTGGATCCATGCCTTATTTTCGGCGTAGGCTTTTTCCCGAAAATGGGTGTAACAGGAGCGGCTGTGGCGACGATTATAGGACAGTTTTGTGCAGCAATTCTTGGTTTGTTCCTAAATGTGAAGTTTAATAAGGAATTGACTGTTAATCCTATAAAGTACAAGCCTGACGGACGAATCATCAAGAAAATTTATGCGGTAGGTCTGCCGTCGATTATCATGCAGTCAATCGGCTCGGTTATGACTTATACAATGAACAAAATTCTTATGGGATTTTCTACAACTGCTGTTGCGGTATTCGGTGTGTATTTCAAACTCCAAAGCTTTATTTTCATGCCGATTTTTGGTATAAATAACGGTCTTATCCCTATTATTGCATATAATTTCGGAGCAAGAAAAAAGAGCAGAATTTTAAAAGCTATGAAACTTGCGATCATGTACGCTGTTGCAATTATGGCTGTGGGAGTAATTGTAATGCAGGTTTGCCCTGAGGCGTTGTTAAAGCTTTTTGAGGCAGATGAAAATATGTTGAGTATCGGTGTTCCGGCATTGAGAATTATAAGTCTGCATTTTGTTATTGCAGGTGCGTCAATTATTATTACAGCGACCTTTCAGGCACTTAGTCATGGTATTTTCTCCATGATTATTTCAATTACAAGACAGTTGGTGGTTCTTCTGCCTGCGGCATATATTTTTGCAAAGCTTGGCGGTGTCAATGCTATATGGTGGTGTTTCCCACTTGCAGAGGCGGTTTCTCTCACGCTTTGTCTTGTGTTTTTCAAAAGAATTAAGCGTACGCAGATTGACGTTCTTGAAAACTGATTTGGAGGAATAATGAGCGAGAAAATGAGGCTTGACAAGCTGATTTCGTCGCAACGCAGGGATTTATCACGAAACGATGTTAAAAATCTTTGCAGAAAAGGTTTGGTAAAGGTGAACGGTGAAGCGGTAAAACGCAGCGATACGTCCGTTTCAACAGATGATGAAATTATTGTCAAAGGTGAAAAAATAAATTACAGAAAATATATTTATATTATGATGAATAAGCCTCAGGGCGTTGTCTGCTCCACTAAGGACGGACAGTCCAGAACCGTTCTAGAACTTGTTCCGCAAGAGCTTTTCCGTGACGGATTGTTTCCTGCGGGAAGGCTTGATAAGGATACGGAAGGATTCGTTCTGCTGACAGACGACGGAGAGTTGGCTCATAAGATGCTTTCACCCAAAAGCCATGTACCTAAAAAATATTTTGTAAGGCTGGAAAAAGAATGGCAAAACTGTTACGAGCAGAAAATGGCGGAGGGTATGACTATTGACGGCGGTGAAAAATGCCTGCCTGCTGAATTTCAAGGCGATGAAAACTGTCCGTTTGAATGTACACTTGTGCTTCATGAGGGTAAATTTCATCAGGTAAAAAGAATGTTTGCGGCACTGGGAAATAAAGTGGTTTTTCTTAAACGTGTACAAATTGGCGGACTGCCTCTTGCTCCTGAAATAGGGCTTGGGGAGTGTTTGGAAATCATGCACAAAGATGTTGAAAGATTGTTGTCCAAAAATGAAAAGCAATGTAATAATATGGATTGCTATTGATTTTTTTAGTCAATAGTAATAAAGACATATAATAAAGTTTAGTAAAAAAAACTCTTGCGGTTCAGCCTAAAATTTGTTATTATATTATCATAGCTAAGTTATTTAGTAAAAATAAACTAGGGAGGTCCTTTTTGAAATGGCAAGTGTATCATTAAGAGAAATTTATAAGAAATATGCAGGCGGCGTAATTGCTGTATCTGATTTCAACATTGAGATTAAGGATAAGGAATTTATCATCCTCGTTGGTCCTTCAGGCTGCGGTAAGTCTACAACTTTGAGAATGATTGCAGGTCTTGAAGAAATCAGCGAAGGTGAGCTTTATATCGGCGACAGACTCGTAAACGATATCGCTCCTAAGGACAGAGATATTGCGATGGTATTCCAGAACTACGCTCTGTATCCTCACATGACAGTATTTGAGAACATGGCTTTCGGTCTTAAACTAAGAAAAGTTCCTAAGGACGAAATTGCAAGAAAGGTTGAGGAGGCTGCTAAGATTCTTGACATTGCTCACCTTCTTGACAGAAAGCCAAAGGCTCTTTCCGGTGGTCAGAGACAGCGTGTTGCTTTGGGTCGTGCTATCGTTCGTAATCCACAGGTATTCCTTCTTGACGAGCCTCTTTCTAACTTGGACGCTAAGCTCAGAGCTCAGATGAGAACTGAGATTTCTAAGCTCCACAAGAAGCTTGGTACAACATTTATCTATGTAACTCATGACCAGACAGAGGCTATGACAATGGGTGACCGTATCGTAGTTATGAAGGACGGTTACATTCAGCAGATCGATACTCCTACAAATCTTTACAACAGCCCTGTTAACCAGTTCGTTGCTGGATTTATCGGTTCACCTCAGATGAACTTTATCGATGCTAAGCTTTTGAAGGCTAACGGCAAGTATGTTGTTGAGTTTGGTTCTGAGGATACAAAGGAATCAAGAGGCGTTAAGTATCAGGTTGAAGTTCCTGAGTCTAAGGCTGACGCTGAGGCTCTTGAACCACTGGTAGGTCAGGAAGTTGTTCTTGGTATTCGTCCTGAGTGCATTCATGACGAGCCTGCATTCCTTTCACAGGCTACAACAGGTATTATTAAAGCAACTGTTGAAGTTACAGAAATGATGGGTGCTGAGACATATCTTTATCTTAACTGCGAGGGTATTTCTCTTACAGCAAGAGTTTCACCTAGAACAACTGCTCGTCCACAGGATGAAATTCAGGTTGCTCTTGACCCTAACAGAATCCATATCTTCGATAAGGAAACAGAGAAGACTGTTATTAACTAATGTTAATTTCATACTTAATATAGCAGAAAAGTACGGTTTTATGCCTAATATAATTAAGTAAATCAAGTAAAAGCACATCAAGCGAGTACAATAGTACAACGCAGGGTGTGCTTTTTAATTTTTTGTTATTTATTGGGTTTTGTGTTGTGCTTGTTTTTGAAATTTTTTTATTATACCCCTTGACAAATATATCAGAGTAGTGTATACTGTATATATCGGATATAAACAGTAAGAACGGAATGTACACAAATATATTTTGTCCAACATATAATTTGACGAATTATAAAAATGCTGTGGATTTCTGACAAATTTCACTTGTTTTTTGTAAACATATATGTTATACTTTATTTACAAACAAAGAAAGGATTTGATTGAATGGAAAAGGTATTGGAGGTCAAGGGTCTCTCCAAACAATACAAAAAAGGCGTCTATGCCTCGCAGGACGTTACTTTTGACGTAAAGAAAGGCGAGATTTTCGCTCTTATCGGACCTAACGGAGCAGGAAAAACTACCACTATCAGAATGATTTCTACGCTGTTAAAGGCTACCGAGGGTGATGCTGTCGTTGCAGGACACAGTATTCTTACTGAGCCTGAACTTGTAAGAAAGAATATTACATATCTGCCCGACGAGGCTGGTGCTTATAAAACCATGACGGGTATGGAATATCTGAATTTTATGGCGGGAATTTATGCCGACAGCAAAACTCAGGCAGATGAGTATGTTAAACGTGCCTGCGAAATCTGTGAATTAGGTGACAGATTAAAGGACAAAATAGGAAACTATTCCAGAGGTATGACAAGAAAGCTTTTGCTTGCAAGAGCTATTATGCCTAAGCCTGCTCTTGCAATTCTTGATGAGCCGACTTCTGGACTTGATATTATCAACGCTCTTGAAATTAGACGTATGATTAAAACGCTTGCAAAAGACGGAATGAGTTTTCTTCTTTCTTCCCACAATATGCTTGAAATCGAGTATGTTTCCGACAGAGTAGGTATAATTGCAAAGGGGCATTTGCTTGAAGTGGGCAAGGCTTCTGAGCTTATTGAAAAATATAACGCACAAAATCTTGAAGAAGTTTTTGAAAGGGTGGTGGCTAAGTAATGAAATTCGTTCATCTTTTCAGAAAAGAAGTAAAAGAAATGCTTAATACCCAGACTATTTTGTCAATGATAGTCATGGTTATGGTTCTCATATTTATGGGCGACGCAATGTCAAATGCAATGTCTGACAGCACAGAGGAAAGTAAAGATTTGGTTATTGCCGACCTTGACCAAACCAACTTTACAGAGGCGGTTCTTGAACAGCTTGAAATTCAGCTTCAAGAAGAAGGCGGTGAAATGAAGGTCGTTGACATTCAGTCTGATGATTATGTCAAGGAACTTAAAAGGCTGGGAGAAAAAACAGTAGTTATTATTCCGGAAGGCTTTACAGCTCAGGTTGAAAATAATGAAACCGCAGACCTTGAATTTGTTCAGAGAATGGATTCTCTTGCCACTATGTCTAATCTTTCAATCGGTTCAGAGGTTGCAGGCGCTCTTATTGAGGCTTCTGTAAAATCTACTATTTATGCCGAAAAAATGACCGAGGGTGTACTAAATACGGAGGAGATAACACAGCTTGAAAATCCTATAACAATTAATGAATCTACGGTTGTAGCAGACAAATCTGCATCAATTTCAAGCAGTATTGTAATGTCACTATGCTCAACTCAGGGAATGTTTGTTCCAATCATCATGTTTGTACTTATAATGTATTCATCACAGATGATTCTGAATGCTATTTCCACAGAAAAAATCGACAAAACCTTGGAAACCCTGCTTTCTGCACCTGTTTCACGACTTTCAGTATTGTTCTCAAAAATGCTTGCCGCAGGCGTGGTTGCAGCGTTGCAAGCGATTGCTTATATGTTTGGTATGAATAAAATGATGTCTGCAATGACTTCGGGAGTGGGCGATACAGAACAATACAGCGGAGCTCTTGAAACTTTGGGACTTACAATGTCCACTTCGCAGTACATAAT
>JBJERA010000114.1:0-9638 GCA_051882035.1 Hominimerdicola sp. | reverse complement strand
TAACGCTAATAGTTCGTTCAATCTATAACTTAATAGAAGCAAAGAAAAGTAATAAGTTGATTTGAACTGAAAAATATAAATACAAACTATTTTTCATTAGCAAATTTATAAATAACATTCGTTGGCTCCGTTACGTAACATTTAATATTGTATTTTTCAGTAATTTCCCATTCAGCTAATACTGCAATAGCATGTCCACTAAATTTGTCAAAGGTATCAAAAATATATTTTTTTATTTCATAAAATTGTTCTTCCATTAAATATATATCAGCCCTTAAGTAGACTCTTTTATTATTTTTAGTAGTTGCTGATGTTTCAATTTTAATACTTTTATTTTGAGTACAATATGACACGGTATAACCAAGTAATATTTTTAAACCTGAAAAGCCCTCAAAATTCCCTTTATCACATATATTTCGTTCATCAACAATAATATCATTTACAGTAAGCTCATCAATGTATCTAGTAGCAAGTGAATTTGCTATACAGTAAGAAAAAATATCTTTAGTAGTTTTTACATAAATTTTTTTATTAACATTACTATTATCGGATTGTAATTTATCTTTTGTAACTGCAATTTTATTTCTTCTTGGGCGGGTATGTGTATAAATTTCATATAAAGGCAATTTAATAATGTTGTTATTACTTATATATTTAGAAAGTCCAGTATTGTATACACAACCTTTAATATGCGGCTTACAATGATTATGGCAAAAATGAGCAGCTTTTTCACTATTAATGCCCTTCAGAAAGTATTCCGCATTACAATTAGGATTCAAACATAAAAAAACGTCATTCAAGTCGGAAACTTCTTTTGAATATACTGTCTTATCATACTTTTGTGAATAAGCATAAAACATAAAAACCTCCAGTCTAATAAAGGAACGTGACTTATGAAAAAAATATTTGATGATTTAAAAAAATTTTACGAAGAAAATCGATATACATCACAACTAATCATAAATGAGAACCAGCAAATATTATTGTTGTATAATTCCAAATCAAAAGCTATAATATTTGGATTAATTTACTTAACAAATACAGATGAAATTGACATAGGATACCTTGAAAAATGTAATAATTCTATTCAACTTCCATGCACTCAAATGGTCAAGATCGAAGCCACATCAGTCATGTCTATTGTAAAAATAATATCAGAAATTGAGAATGATTTACTCATCAAACTGAATCAGAATTATCTTGATGACGAAATGCGTCCCAAAGTGTTATTTTCTGATTGTGATAGTATAATATCTAAATTTATGTCAAAATAAATTTACTTAATTATACTGCTAAAATCATATGATGTTAATTTTACGGAGGTGATAGTTATGTTTATACAAGAAAATATGCGTATAAAAGCGACTGATGAAAAAAATATAACCTTTACAGGCACTGTTTATAAAATAGTAATTCAGCTGTGTGAGGACGATGACAACAGACCTCATGCTTTACTGTTCATCTCACAAGATAAAAGATATGTCAATCAAGAAGGCGAGTTCGGTTGTGTTTCGCTATGGGTAGATAAGGTGAAATCCATTGAAATACTATGAATATATTATATTCCTTATTTTGAGGAATGTCAACTAAAAGGAGTATTTTATGTCAAAATTTACAGAAAATTTGGATAAACTATTACAAGAAAAGAGTAGAACAAGAAATCAATTTTTAAAAGAACTTGGTTTAGGAAAAAACTCTATTGTAAATTGGAGTACAAGAGATACACTTCCTACCGGAAACACACTGGTCAAGATAGCAGATTATTTTAAAGTATCAATAGACGAACTTATCGGGAGAGAATTCAAATAAAAATGTTTCTTTGTCTAACACAAATATTGATTAATATGTCAAATCTAAGAAAGGACTGATAATATGAAATTAGTAATAGCAGAAAAGCCTAGCGTAGCCAGAGCCATATATCCTGTTCTGGGGGCAAATACAAAGAAAAACGGATATATGGAAGGAAACGGATACATAGTATCATGGTGCTTTGGTCATTTGGTAAGTCTGTATTATCCAAACGATTATTGCGATAAGTGGGCGGAAAAGCCTTGGCATTTTGGAATGCTGCCAATGCTGCCGGATACATGGAAATTCAAGGTTTCAAAAGATTGTAAAGAACAGTTTAACATTTTGAAAGGCTTGCTGAATGACAGCAAAATTGATGAAGTAATCTGTGCAACTGACGCCGATCGTGAAGGTGAATGCATTTTCAGATATGTATATCTTCTTTCAGGCAGTAAAAAACCTGTTAAGCGTTTGTGGGTATCTTCACTTGAAGAAAGTGCGATTAAGGACGGATTTGCAAAGCTCAAAGACAGCAATGAATATGATAGCCTATACCATGCAGGATTTTGCAGAGCAAAGGCTGATTGGCTTGTTGGAATGAACGGTTCTCGTCTGTTTTCTATAAGATACAGAAATAATCTCAGTCTGGGACGTGTTCAAACACCTACGCTTGCAATGATTGTGAAACGTGATTACGATGTTAAGAATTTTGTTAAGCAGAAATATTTTACTGTTGAGCTTGACTGTGGAAAGTTTCAAGCTTCATCAGAAAGAATTGATGATGAAACGGCTGCCGACAGAATTATTGCAGCCTGCACAGGAAAAAACGCAAGCGTTATCGATGTTAAGAAAGAAATTAAGACGGTCAATCCTCCAAAGCTTTACGACCTTACAACTTTGCAGAGAGAAGCAAATAAGCAGTTTGGATATACTGCACAGCAGACCCTTGATTATTTGCAAGCACTTTATGAAGCAAAGCTGTCAACATATCCTCGTACCGACAGTCAGTATCTTTCAAGCGATATGGAACAGACCGCCAAAGATATGATAAGACACGTTTATTCTGTATTTACAGACTTTGGCACAGCACCGGCAGAGCCTGACGTCAAGCGTTGTATCAATAATAAAAAGGTCACAGGACATCATGCAATTATCCCGACTGCAAACATTACAACTGCGGATTTATCATCACTTCCGGAAGGACAGAAAAATATTTTGAAGCTTATTTCTGCAAAGCTTATAATGGCAACATCTGAGCCACACAAATATGAAGCCGTAAAGGTAAAAATCTCTTGTGAAAGCAATGATTTTTCTGCAAACGGAAAAACTGTTATCGAGGACGGTTGGAAAGCCATTGAAGATAAAGTTAAATCTATTATGAAAAGCAAAAATACAGACGATGAAGAAAAGAACGGTTCAGATACAAAGTCACTTCCAGAAATAACTCAGGGGCAGACGTTCTATAATGTTTCCGCCGAAAAAGCGGAGCATTGGACAAGTCCGCCAAAACCTTATACAGAAGATACACTATTGTCAGCTATGGAACACGCAGGACAGGAGAACTATGACGATGATACCGAAAAAAAAGGACTTGGTACTCCTGCAACCAGAGCTGCCACTATTGAGGGTCTTGTTAAGCATGGATATGCAGAGCGTAACGGCAAGAAGATTACCGCTACTGACAAGGGAGTAAACCTTATATCCGTTGTTCCTGATGAAGTTAAATCTCCAAAGCTCACCGCCGATTGGGAAATGCAGTTACAGCAGATTGAACGAGGAGAGTACAGTGCAAACAGTTTTATGAAAGAAATCACAGCCTTTGTAGAAGATATTTGCTCAAAGTATAGTTCATCAGACAGCAGTGCTGCGTTTAAGAACGGTTCTGAACCGTTGGGAACCTGTCCAAAATGCGGAAAGGAAGTAAAAAAAGGCAAATTCGGATTTTACTGCACCGGAAAGTGTGGAATGAACGTTGCAAAGGTCTACGGCAAGGAGCTTACGGAAACTCAACTGAAAAATTTGTTATCCGGGGGTGATTTGTAATGACTGTATCAGAATTAATAAACAAGCTTTCAGAATTGGAATATCAAAAAGCAGAAATTTGTATTCGTGGAAATAACAGCTTCATTGTTGATATAAATGAAATTGCTGACTGCACAGAAACTGGTGACGGTGGTTGTTATGTATTAAATGATGGTGAAAATATTTCTTTTGAAAAAGCTCAAAAAGACCTTGTAGAATATTGTAACAATAATAAAAAAATGCCCTGAAAAAATCAGAGCATTAAACAATATTTGATATGTTTTGACCGCCATACAGAAAACGTGCAATATAAACTGTTTTTGTTGTTTCATCAATAGTATAGAACAGCAAATATTTTTCAACGATATCATAATGATAACCTTTTTGAGCGAGCTTCTCATCGTGATGTAAGGGATGAAGAAATGGATTGGATTCTATAAGAGAGAGTCTTTTTTCAGTGTTATCCAGAAGTCGCTTGGCTGCTGCGGGATTTGACAGCTTATATGAAATGTATTGCAGAATGTTGCTAAGGTCAGTCTGAAAACTTTGAGTAATTACAAGTTTATAGACCATATTCATCTCTCATTCTGCTAAAAACTTCATCAGCTGTATAGGTTCTTCCACAACGAATATCCTCTTCCGCTTCTTCAAGTTTTTTATACAATTCTTCCTTATTTCTCACAATTACACGTTCAGGAGCAGGGAGCTTAACTTCAAACGGTAAACCGCCTGTAAGATTAACTTGACAGAGAAACATATTAACAGCTTCGGAAATAGATATTCCAAGCAATCCAAGAGTTTCTTCGGCGGTATCTTTAACATTTTCATTGACACGAATATGCAGAGTTTCGGTTTTAGCCATATTCATCACGTTCCTTTCGTTATTTTATAGATATATTGTATCACGTTTTTAATGCAAAATCAATACAATTTTATGAATTGTAATACTAACTTCTGCCGACTAGGGCAAAAATATGAAAGAGGGGTTGATAATGAACGGTAATTATAAAGAACTGCTTCCGGAGATAGCCGAACTGCTTAACACATCGGTATCTGAACTTGAAAGCCGTCCGGAAGATATGCAATGCTTGTTGGGACAAGTATATATCAACAATTATTATTCTGATATTTTTGAGATAAAACAGGAATTAGGAAAGGTTATTGAGTTAAATTCTGCTACTCAGAGTGAAATTCAAGCTTATGAACAGCAGAAAAATGTGCAGAAAAGTCCTCCTGAACCAAGAAATGTGGTTCAGGATAGCAAGAATGAATTTACAAAAGCTGTTTTAGAGGAGAAAAAAATGAATATATACTTCTCCCGTGAACAACGTCGGAAAGTGGCAGAGCAACTGCAACAGCATGAAAAATCAGAACAGCAGGAGCAGGCAAATGATGATATGGTACTTACGAAAAATGGAGGTTAAGAATTATGCCGATTATTGATGAAAAAGAGAGAACTATATTGACTGAGGAAGAAAAGAAAATCCTTAAAAAAGCAGAAGAAATCAAACTTAAAATGGCAATGGCAGAACAAGAAGAACGGACGTCTGATGTAAATTCTTCTTATGAAGTCATTCCTCACGAAAAACTCTTGCCTTTTCTTAATGCAAAGGCTCAGTATCACACGAACCGTCTTGAAACGCTGCACGAAAAGCGTGATACATTGACAGCGAAGATTGAAAAAAATCAAGCTAAAATAGAAAAACTGACTGCCAAAGCAGAAAGGCTTGAAGATATGAATAAAATGCTTTCTGCAATAGCACCTAACATTCCGGGAGTTAAGGATTTTATTGAACGTAACGAAAATAAAATCAAGGCTATTCGTGAAGTTAAAATACCCAATAGGCTTGACAAAATTACTGCACACAAAGCCAGAATTGCTGAAATTGATAAAAAGACAGAAATTATTACCAATAAACTGAATCGCTGTGTCGCCCTTAATGAAGCAATAAAAAGTTTTGCTCTTATTGGTGGTGAACGCAGAAAATCCTTTGCCAGAGCAATGGACAATCTTAATGAATATACATATTATTGCGTTCAGGACAAGTATGATTTACTTCAAGAAACAATCACCAACAACCCTGAAAAAGCGGAAAAACTTGCTCCTAAACTTGAAAAACTCGGTAACAAGATTAATAAATTGAGGTTATTAGCTCCTACATATGCACGTCTGAATGATAATCAAATTGATAAAGCTATGGAGAATACTGCCGAAGTTATTAATGATAACATGGAGAATGGCTGTAATATGCCGACATTAGCTGAAAATATTACCGATAAAAATATAGAGGATAAGGACTTACATGATATTGATGAGCTGAATAAGCTTAAAAAAGAATATCCTTTTCTTTCAAAAATAAGTACGATGATTGCAAATCTTGAAAATGAAGTTAACAATTTAAAGAAAACAGTTAGTAATCAGAAACAGACAGAAAACTCAGAACCGGAAAAAGGTCAGGAATATAATGGAAAGCTCCCTGACAGCAATATTACTATTTCGGCTCAGAAATCGGAAGAAAAGTCATTAGAACAGACCAAGGAACGCCCAAAGCTCTACACGCAGTCCTTTGACTACGCACAGAAAAACGGCGAAGTCAAAGAGTTTCAGGCAAGCTATAAGGAGAATATGAACTGTCTGTGGGATATAAAGGCAACGGCTGAAATTTATGCTGCCGAGGGCAAGCTTGACAGCTTTTTAAAAGACTTGACCGAAAAGTACGGTACTGAAAGACCTCTATATGTCCTTTCAAGAACCGTTCAAGCTGTTGACGATATGCGTTTCTCACCGGAAACAAAGCAGATTGCCAATAGGTTTGAATATCCTGACAAGGGCAGCGTTCATTCTTTTACCCACCATTATGTTACCAACCTTAACCCGACGGTTATCGACAATATGATGTATAAGCTGAATGAAATGCAGCATAACCTTGAAAAAGCTCCCGAAATAAAGGAATACACCGGAAAACTCCCCGACAGAAATATTACTATTAAGGAAAAGCAAAATCAATCTGAGATTATCAATCCTGATTACTATAAGAGTATTGCTCCTGATGAACGTATCAGAAGTACATATTCAAAAGCAGCAGGCGAAAAGTTGCTTGAAAACCTGAAAAACAGTAATATACCGTATTCGGCAGCAATCAATAATGAAAAAGGTCGGATCACCATTACTGTTTCAAAGGAAAATGAAAATACATTTAATGAACTGAAACAACAGCTTTCAAGACAGCGTATTCAGAGCTACAATCCTGAATACTTCGAGAGCCTGCCGAAAGACAAACGCTTTGTACAGACAGGACTTACAGAACAGGAAGTTAAAAATCTGAAAACAGACCTTGATAAGCAAGGAATTAAGTGTTCGTTTATACAAAACGGAGATAATTCAAAGATTACTATCAGTAAAGACGATACTCATAAACTTGATGATAAAACTAAATCAGCACTTTTCGGAAGAAATGCCGGAAAAAGTGTTAATGAAAAAATTGAAGCTCAGAATAAGAATAAAGAAAAGACGGTTAATACTCGTTCCAGAACCCAACAGGAACTATAAGGGAGGTTATTATGGTTACATACGGTAATCAGTATTGGCATAAAGCCACGGACAACAATTTAAAATCAATTATTCCAATGAACCTTGAAGCTTTTACTAAGCTTCAAGGACTTTTGGATAATGCAGGATTGAATTACTATGCTTATGAGAAAAATAATGCTGTTGTTTTGGCTATAAATAGCAAGGATTTAGATTGGTTTAAGAAAATTATTGGCTATCCTCTTGCCGATAGAATTACTGTTCAAAAGTCACTGAAAGTATACTCACCGCCACAAAAAAACATTATAGGCAACTATGAGTGGAAATACATACCTCAGAAAAGCTGCTTTTCTACCAAAGAAACTGATGTTGCACTTAAAATGGCTGATTTGCTTAATAAACAAGGAATAAAGTTTTCAGGACGTATTTATGCAAATAAAACCACACTTACAGTAAGTGCAGAAGATTTTGAAAAGCTGAAAGAGATAAATGCAGTTGTCCTGAAAATGCGTGATGATTTTGAGAATAAGAAGATTAAGGATAAAGAAATAATTGGAACTATTCCGTATAGCCAAATTAAGCACAGACATACATTTAAGCCGGATATTACTGTGGAAGAATATAAAAAAGTTGAGCCTTATATGAAAAAGCTCGGCATAGAATATTCGGGCTTAATTCAAGGTAATCAAGTTGACATTACAATGGAAGAAGAAAAGGCTAGGGAGTTCTATTCAAAGTTCGATGTAGCATTTAACCTATATGCTATTTATGGCGAGCTTAAAAAAGACGGATTTTCAGCAGAACAAATAAATCTGTTATCGCCGGCGATTATGGTTTCAGCGGAAAAGGATTTTCTTGGTATAATCAATAATTACGCTAACCCGGCTTATACCGATGAACAGAATCAAGAGATAATGAAACATCTCATAAAACACCTTGACCGCCCGGAAAGTGAAAGAATGTTAGACAAAGACGGTATTCTCCAAGCTTTAATTGCCTGCAAAAACAAGATAGATACAGAAATTGCTTTGAAAGATATTTCAGAAAACCACTCTTACAGTGCAGAACAGTTTGAAGTTATAAAGACTGCATTTTTGAACAATGTTTCTGTTGATTTTCTGTCGGAACTTGATGAAAGCTACTCTATATCGGAGTTAAATGAAATTTTTCAGGCATATAATGAGTTTAATGCAGACAAGGTTAATGAACTCATGGAAAACCATGCAAAAGCTTTGGTTCAGGCTGATATATCGAATATCAAAGGTGAATTTATAGAGTTTGCAGTAAATCAGCTGAGTGATAATCAGACGATACGCAATGCCCACGAAAACTCTGTACAACAAGATTATTTGCTTGAAATAAATAATTCTGTTGATAGGCTTTTAACCGAACTTATTACAGATATTAAGCAAATTGAGCCTTATACGATTTCAGAAATATCAAATTTTTATGATACCTTTTTTGCCGATGAAACGCTCCGCAATGAAATATATAACATAGTTGCTGAACGAGTTGGCAATGCACTTACTCAGCTTGAATCTACAAGAGAAAAAGCAAAAGACTTGGGCATACCTTTTTCTGACCGTTTCGCCAATGGAATTGATGACGATGATGAGCTGAATATGTATGCATATGACGGAAGCATGACCCCGGAAGATTATGATAAATGGAAGCTGCTTAATGAACTCTCCGAAATAACCGGAACTGACGACGATACTCCATATAGGCTTATCGAAGCTTTTGAAGCAAATCCCGATGAAGCAAGGAATACTATTTTTGAAATTCTTAACGATAACAATCTTGCTAAAAAAGTTTTTACAGCTATTGCAGACAGTGAATATATAAATGACAACATTTCAAAACTTAACGATAATGAAAAAAGCTTTCCCGAACAAGTCGATGATGTTCTTAATGGAAAAGCTAGTAGATATAATGATTTAAAAGTTTGCGATACTCCAAAGATTTTGCAAGATGTAGGTTTAAACCAATTACCAATGTATTACACTAAAAGACATCTTCGTGATGCTTTGAAACCCAAAGGATACACAGGTGAAAGTATTCATTATCATGGACTTGATAAAGAGCAAATCAAAAAAATGCCTGATTTACTTAACAACCCTGTAATGATTTATGATTCTTTATCCAGAAATGATAGTATTATTGTTGTCACATCAGAGGTGGACAAAGATAATATGCCAATTATAGCAGCCATTAAACCTAATGGAAAGGCTAAGTATAATTTAGAATTATAGCAATCCACGAAATTACCCAAACACGCCAGCGGATGTGAACCATCCTT
>JBJERA010000113.1:0-9706 GCA_051882035.1 Hominimerdicola sp. | reverse complement strand
CTCCACAAAGGAACAGCTTTCCGAACGTTTCAACGCTCGCAGACCGCTGTATCTTGCACACTCTCATCACTCAATCAGCGGAGGCTATCCGCCATTGGTCATTGCTGTAAAAATCGAAAAACTATACAGGAAGTCCATGACAATGGACAGTTGACAATTATGAAAATGGACAATACTGTTAAAAAGTTCGGAATAAAAAAATGGTGCATTGTAATTGTTTGTGTAATAATTCTTTCGTCTGTTTTGGTATCATATGCAATATTCAGAACGTTCAATCCGATTTCAACTTTTGTCGGACTTGCACGAATTGTTATGACAGATACCGAATATGTTGAGATTCAGAAAAATTCCAGAGTGATTTTAGCTAAGTCTAACGATTTGCAGAAATTTATTGACTATATCGAATCTGAGGGCTATACATATTCAGAGAACAAGCGACTTGGTGCAATGCATTTTATTGAGAAAAACGGCGTAACCGAAAGCGTCCTTATTTCAGGCAACGGCTATTACACCAAATGGATATGGCAATAATGCCATAGATTATCAATAAAAAATTTCATAAAAACGGGCGAAAAATGTTCGCCCCTGCAAATACCACAAATTTGTGCAATAAAATGTAGGGGCGGATATTATCCGCCCGTTTTTTCGTATATTTAATTGATATCAGCAATTATCCTCCAACCCTTAATTGTCCATTGTCAATCGTTTAAAGCTTTTTCTTCATCATCTGCCCCTTGTTTCTGGGGTACTTTTCAGGTGTCGGCTGTACTTTTTTGATTAAGATAAGCGTTCTTTCGTCACCGGTGGGAAGATTGTAGCTGATTGTTTTTTCTGCCTTTCCGCCAAGAACTTTAATGGCATTTTTCGCCTCTTTCAGTTCCTCCTCACCATTTGAACCTTTGAGTGCCACAAAATATCCTCCCACCTTTACAAAAGGCAGGCAATATTCGCACAAATCCGCAAGATTTGCCACCGCTCTTGCAGTTGCATAGTCAAAGCTTTCACGATACTCGGCGTTTCTGCCAAGCTCCTCCGCCCTGCCATGAATACAGGTTGCCCCCAGAGAAAGATTTTCCGAAAGCTGTGCAAGAAAAGTAATACGCTTGTTAAGACTGTCCAAAAGCGTAAGCTTTAAGTCATCACGGAAAATTTTCAGCGGACATGACGGAAAACCAGCTCCTGTGCCCACATCAATAATGCTTGCACCCTTTTCAGGCTCAAAAAGGGTAAACGGATAAATACTGTCAAAAAAATGCTTTACTGTAATTCCCTCAGCGTCGGTTATTGCGGTAAGGTTTATTTTTTCATTCCAAGTGCAAAGCATTTCGCTGTAAATGTCCAGACGGTCGTACTGCTCGTCGGAAATTTCCATGTTGAACTGTGCAAAAATACGTTGGAACTGTTCTTTTTGTAAAATCATATATTCACTCTCAATTTCTGTTTTCTCTTTTTTGCTGTTCAAGCCATATAAGCAGAACACCTACGTCCGCAGGATTTACACCGCTGATACGGCTTGCCTGACCGACCGACAACGGCTTGATCTTATTCAGCTTTTCAACAGCCTCCAAACGCAGACCCTGAATTTCGCTGTAATCCTGATTTGCCGGCAAAGCTTTTACTTCAAGCTTTCTCATTGACTCAACCTGTTCAAGCTGGATTTTTATATAACCCTCGTATTTTATTTGCAGCTCAACCTGCTCTCTTACCTCAGCGGAAAGCTCCTCACGTTTCTGGTCAAAAGGAGCAAGCCCGTCATAAGTAACTTTCGGACGGCGAATAAGCTGTGCAAGCTTTATTCCGTTATTCAGAGGGTCTGTTCCCACCGATTCAAGATATTCATTAATCTCCTTTGACGGAGCGATATTCACATGATTAACCCTGTCGATTTCCTTTTCGATCTGAGCAATTTTTTCTTGCAGGTGATTATATTTTTCCTCCGAAACAAGACCGATTTCATACCCCTTAGGCATAAGCCTTATATCGGCGTTATCCTGCCTTAAAAGCAGGCGGTATTCACTTCTTGAAGTAAGCATTCTGTAAGGGTCGGAACAGCCTTTTGTCAACAAATCGTCAATGAGCGTTCCGATATATGACGAGGCTCTGTCAAGCACAAGAGGTTCTCTGCCCTGAATTTTCAGAACTGCATTTATACCTGCCACAAGACCTTGCGCCGCCGCTTCCTCATACCCCGACGTTCCGTTGAATTGACCTGCTCCGTAAAGTCCCGGAAAATCCTTGAATTCCAAAGTAGGCAGCAGTTCTGTGGGGTCGCAGCAGTCATACTCGATAGCATAAGCGTTTCTCATTATTTCAACGTGTTCCAGACCTTTTATAGTATGAAGAAATTCAAGCTGTACAAATTCAGGCAGAGATGATGACATTCCCTGCAAATAATACTCCTCCGTACCAAGTCCCATTGGCTCGATAAAAAGCTGGTGACGTGGCTTGTCCGAAAATCTCATGATCTTATCCTCTATTGACGGACAGTAACGTGGGCCAACCGCATGAATTCTTCCCGAATAGATTGGCGAAAGGTGGATATTATCCATTATGACCTTATGAGTTTCGGCATTTGTATAGGCAACATAGCAGTCAACCTTATTTTCAAGCTTTTCCGTATTGGAAAATGAAAAGGGAGTAATTTCGTCATCTCCGTGCTGAACTTCCAGCTTGTCAAAATCAATGGAACGTCTGTGAACTCGTGCAGGAGTTCCCGTCTTAAAACGTCTGATTGTCATTCCTGCCTCTTTCAGACAGTCGGAGAGAAATGCCGCAGGAGCAACCGAATCCGGACCGCTTGGGTAAGAAACCGCTCCCACATGAACCTCACCGTTAAGATATGTACCGCTTGCAATAACCGCCGCCTTGCAGAGATACTCTGTTCCAAGACGTGTTTTTACTCCGCAGACTGTTTTCCCCTCAAAAAGAATTTCGGTGATTTCAGCTTGTTTTAAATAAAGATTATCCGTTTCCTCGATAGTCTTTTTCATAAGATTATGATAAGCCACACGGTCAATCTGAGCTCTCAGACTGTGAACCGCAGGGCCTTTTCCACGATTTAAAATCCGGCTCTGAATAAAAGTTTTGTCGGCAGCTTTTCCCATTTCTCCGCCCAGAGCGTCGATTTCACGAACCAGATGACCCTTTGCAGTTCCGCCGATTGACGGATTGCAAGGCATATTTGCCACTCCGTCCAGAGTCAGAGTAAACAATGCCGTTTTCATTCCAAGCCTTGCCGCCGCAAGTGCCGCCTCGCAGCCTGCATGGCCTGCTCCGATTATAACTATATCAAAATATTCTTTGGTTTCCATCTTAATATATACACACCCCTTAGGTTAATTGACAATCACTTTCCTACGCAGAATTTGGAGAATACTTCGTCAACAACCGCCTCTGTTGCTTTTTCACCTGTAAGTTCAAGCAGAGAGTTTGCCGCATAATCTATCATAACGGTAACTGCGTCAAGTGTTTCGCCCATATTAAGGCTCTCCAATGCAAGCATAAGATTTTTTCTCGCCTTTTCAGCACAGGCTTTCTGTCGTTCATTTGCAAAAATTGTGGAGTCGGGGTCGTATGAACCCACAGAGAACATTCCCTCTGCCATAGACCTGATTTCTTCCCTGCCAATATCGTTTTTGGCGGAGATTTCAACAATATTTTCGCTGTATTTTTTCAGGTTCTCAGCATTGATTTTGCTGTCCAAATCAGACTTATTGAGAACTATTATAAGCTTTTTGCCAAGGGACTTTACATAGTCCAGAAGTTCATAATCCTCATTGTCAAGAGAATTTGACATATCAAAAACTGCCATAACAAGCATTGCATTTTCAAGCTTTTTCCTTGCAAGCTCTACGCCCATTTTTTCAACCATATCGTCAGTTTCATGAATTCCTGCGGTGTCGGACAGCTTTAAGGTCAGCTCCCCAAGTCTTGCGGTTTCCTCAATAACATCTCTGGTGGTGCCTGCAATATCGGTAACGATTGAACGGTCAAAGCCTAAAAGCATATTCATCAGCGTAGATTTTCCTACATTCGGCTTGCCTGCAATACAGGTTTCAATTCCGCTTTTCAAAATCATTCCGCTGTCGTAATCGGAAAGAATTTTATCCAGAACTTTTATTGCACTTTCAAGGCTCTCCCTGAGATTTTCCTCCTCGACTTCGGGCAAATCCTCCTCCGGATAATCGACCCATGCACCAAGCTCGCCCAAAATCTGCACAAGCCTTTGCGACATTGCAGAAATATTCTTGAAAAGCCTGCCCTCTCGTGTAAGATTTGCAGAATTGAGGGCATATTCTCCCTGAGCGGAAATTGTATCCATAACAGCCTCCGCCTGAGTGAGAGAAAGCTTGCCGTTGAGAAAAGCCCGCTTTGTAAACTCGCCCTTATCCGCAAGATCACAGCCGTTGTCAAGACAAAGCCTCAGCACCTTTTTCGTAACAAAAATTCCGCCATGACAGGATATTTCGCAGACATTTTCTCCCGTATAGGATTTCGGCGCTCTGAACACAGTCAGCACACCCTCGTCAACGGTTTTTCCGCTTTCGGGATCGAAAATTCTGCCGTAGGCGCAGGTATAGCCCTGCATATCTGAAACTTTTTCGCAGGTAAAAGGTTCAAAAATTCTCTCGGCAATAGCCACAGCGTTTTCTCCGCTGATGCGAATTACCGAAATCCCGCCCTCAGCAAGAGGTGTGGAAACAGCGCAAATATCCGACATAACAAGCCCTCCGTTAAAATGTACAATTATATTTATTATAACATTATAAGCTATGTATGTCAATTACATAGTGATAACAATTACACTGCATAAAATTACCGTAAACAAAACCTCCTGAGAAAAATTTTCTCAAGAGGTTTTAACTTTATGTTATAGAAAAAAATTCATTTAAATTCATTTTATCAGCTGAAATTTTTATTTTTGGTTTGCCATTTTCATCACAAAAAGTTGGATTAATTATTAAGTTAGGATATACATTTTTGTAAATTTCCTCAAACAAATCAACCAATGCATCATAATAATCACAACATTCTTTATATACATCCTGTATTTTTAATAGTTTATGACTACAATCTTCAAAGCGAAAAAACTCTCCATTAGAACATTCAAAATCTATTGACAAATCATCATTGTAACTATATTTTCCTAATATAACTTCATCTTTATTGTAAATATTCTCGTATTTAATATCCACTGTCATAGACACATTTGAATTTTTTATATTTATTTTCTGTTTAGGAAAGCTACATAAACAATTATAAGAGTTATATAATTCTTTAAAGGACAAAGCATGATTGTGTTTCATTTCATTACACAAAGTTCTTACAGTAAAGTCTTTGTTACTATTACTAATATAAAGATTTTCAAATTCATTTATTTTATTTCTTAATGGCTTATTTTTCAACACATCTTTGACATATTTTTTAACCTTAACTTCTCTACACATTTTTTCAACTTTAGATACCCAGTTTAAAGTATTTCTCTTTATTTTGGAATGTTTTTCCCATATTCTATAAAAAAACCATGGTATTTGCAAAAGCAAATCAAAAGAACTATTCAAATCATAGATAGCATGTCTAAGATGAACTGTTCGAGCAAAAATTTTATTTGTATCATCTGTTTTTCCCGTATCTATACACTCCAAAGAAAATAAAGCCATTCCCATTGTATTTCTTGCATCAATAAGTTTCATAACTGCTATTCTACAATCATATCCTGGAATCTCCAAATAATATTCTGGCGTAAATAAGTTTTCAAAACGTAATTCTTTCATATATACTCCTAACTTCCTTCTTCCTTATTGATTAAAACCAATTTTATTAATATTATAATATATTGATAAATTAAAGTCAACATTATACAATGCAAAAACGGGGCGGATAATGCCTGCCCCTGCGATTAAACAGCCTTTTCGCCGTTTTGCAGGAACAGATATTATCCGCCCGTTCTTTCTATAATTCTATTATCAGCAAGCCATTGTCGCCTTGAATTTCAGACAGATTTTGTCTGTTATAAGCGCAATAAATTCGCTGTTGGTAGGCTTGCCCTTGCCCGTATTCACCGTATAGCCGAAAAAGCTGTTGAGAGTGTCAATATCGCCTCTGTCCCATGCGATTTCTATTGCGTGGCGAATCGCTCTTTCTACTCGTGAGGGAGTTGTTGCGAATTTTTTTGCCACAGCAGGGTACAATAGCTTTGTAACGCTTTCCAGCATTTCCTTATCATTTACAGACTGAATAATAGCCTCTCTCAGATAATGGTAACCTTTTATATGCGCAGGAACGCCAATCTGATGAATTATATCCGTTACGATAATTTCAAGATTAGGACTTCCCTTTGCCTTGCGGAAGGTCATGTCGGAGGAAATGTCCGTATCAATATTCAGCAGAGATTTAATTCTCTCACCAAGAATTTTTACGTCAAAGGGTTTCAGCATAAAATAGGACGCTCCAACGCCCATAACCTGACTTTCGATAAAAGCATTCTCATATGCACTTGTTACCACAAAAACCGGCTTTTTATAGCTGGAACTCTGCATTTTGCGTATAAGCTCGATTGCGTCAAGATTTGGCATTACTGCGTCTATTATTACAACATCCGGCTGTTCATTTTTGATTGCGTCATATATCACCATTCCGTCCTTCTGACGGGTTATTACAAAAAATCCCATTGAACGCAATGATGATGCACAGCTTACGCCGTACTGTGCCGAGTCGTCGCCGATAAGAATTTTGATTTTGTTTGTCATTGTCAATTCCTCCATAATAGTTTCTGTCATAAATGGTAATCGCCTTATGTTTTTGTTAGTAAATCATTGAAATCTTAGCTAAGTTTTCCACTTTCATTAGCATAACACATTTAAAATTAAAAAGCAATAGTTTTTTAGATAAATCGTCAGTATTTTTTTGACATAATAGTGCATATTCTACAATTTTTTCGGTGATTTATTTTCTGATTGAGATATTTCACACTTTTTCTACATTAACAAAATATCACCGTCAAGCTGTTAACTTTTTCTATAAATATGGCAAAATGATAAAATTTTACTGGGATTTATCCTACAAGTTCAAGACTTTTTTCGTAAGCCTCTGACGATTTGCTGTACATTGAGTCGGCAAATATGCCGTAGCCCATTGACGGGTCGTCAATAAAAACATGAGTGACGGCTCCCACAAGACGTCCGTTCTGTATAATCGGCGAACCGCTCATTCCCTGAACAATTCCGCCGGTGGTTTCAAGCAGTCTTTCATCGGTGACTTTTATCACAAGGTCATGGGCAGAACTGCCATTCAAGGAAATCTGCTCAATGGTTATATCATATTCCTCAGGCTCTCCTCCGTCGATAGTTGAAATAATCGTGGCTTTTCCCGTTTTTATCTCCTGTCTGAATCCAAGAGGAATTGTCTTTGCAGATTTGCACGGATTAGTATTAAGCACTCCAAAAACTCCGCAGTCGCTGTTTGCAAAAATTGTTCCGATTGAAGATGAATTTGCAAACTCCCCAAGAAGCTGTCCTGGATTTCCCTGTGTAGATTTATTGCAGCCGGTTATATTGACCTCGCCTACCGAACCCTCCGACAGAGGCAGAGCCTCCTTTGTATCGGCGTCGCAGATAGGATGTCCAAGTCCACCGAAAGCTCCCGTTTCAGGGTCATAAAAAGTAAGAGTACCAATTCCTGCGGAAGAATCCCTCACCCACATTCCTGCACGATAACTACCGTCGCAGTATTCAGGTGTGAGAGTAAAGCTTAAATCCTTGCCGTTTCGTTTCACCTTAACACTGCATGGTTTTCCTTTGGCGTCGGTAATGATTTTGGCAACGTCGGCATTGGATTTCACCTTTTTTCCGTCAATGGAAACAATAACGTCGCCTTCTCTTATTCCGCAGTCTTTTGCAGGGCTTTTGCTGTCGATTTCCTGTAAGTCAACAACCATTACTCCGTCTGTTATAAGCTTTATTCCAAAGGCTTGTCCGCAGGGGATAAGGTTCGGTCTTTCAACGGATTTGGACTCCACCTCTTTGATTGGAACAGTTCCGAAAAGCATCAGCGAGTTTTTTCCTTTTGATGACGAAATAGGCGAATCGGCTGTGACCGCTGCGGTAAAATTGTCGTCAACAGGCTTTGCGGATATCGAAAACAGCGAATTGATCATGAGCTTTTCCCCCTCGCAAACATTGTAAGAATCAGGCAGAGATTTTGAGTAAAATGCAACAAGTCCGATTATTCCGAAAAATACAATAGCTGAGAAAACTGCCGCCTGCTTAAAGAATTTTGACATTTTTTCTTCCTCCTTTTTCATTTTTACTGAATCTATCACTTGCAAATTTATTGTTGACTTTAATCCGATTTTAATTCAACTGCTGTTGCATGTATTATTTTCATTGGATTTTTAAGAAATTTAAGCCAGAAGTTTTGCTGTAAAAAGTTTTCATATAGTATTCATTGATATTTGTTTTGTAATATGGTATAATAAAAAAGCTATTTGAATATGACTGTTATATTCTATTTTAATATATAAAAGAGGTTTATTATGTCAAAAAAGGACAGACTTAAAGCGCAGAAAGAAAAACAAACTCTGCGTCAGCGTGAGCTTGAAGAGGAAGAACGTCTTGCCAAAGAAGAAGCTAAGGAAAAGAAAAGCAAGGCTGTTGCAAAAATGCAAAAAAAAGCCAAGCGGCAAAGGCGGAGAAAAGAACCTTTGGCTTGTCTTTTTCTAAAAATTCTTATGATTATTCCTTTCGGATATTCGGCATTCTTTTATGGCGGAGTAACTGTTACTGCAATTCTTCTGGAATACATAGAACCTGTTCCGCCAAAGTGGGTGGCATACACCATGATTGTGGGAGCGGTTCTGATTGGTGCAGGAATTATTTTTGCATTTTTCAGGAAATATATCATCAGCTTTTCCCTAGTCGTTGGAGGGACATTAAGCTTTCTGAAAGGCGGAAACTACATTATCAGCAAAATTCAGGAGGGCTTGGCAGGTTCATCGGTAGATCCTGCTCTTGAAGAAATGGATAAGCAATACATGATTTATTACTATCCGATAATTGCCGCCGCAGTTATCTCTATGGTTTTGCTCATCATTTACATTATCAGAACTATCCGCAACAAAAAACGTATTCAGCACGAAAAAGACACCGCACCTGTCAAAAGTATCGTTGAAAATTGACAATGCACAATGGATAATTGACAATTATTGTGTTCGCTCACATATTTAAAAGAGTTATTTCATTTGGTGAATAACTAATGTTGCGAATCTTTAATTGTCATTTGTTTTTGGGCGAAAAAATTTTTCTGAAAAAATTTCAAAAAAGGGTTGACAAACGTTATCTTTTATGATATACTAATTAAGCACTCAACGAGAGGCACAATTAAATATCTATCGCGGGATGGAGCAGCTCGGTAGCTCGTCGGGCTCATAACCCGAAGGTCGTTGGTTCAAATCCAGCTCCCGCAACCATGGTTCGTTAGTCTAGAGGCCTATGACGTCTGCCTGTCACGCAGAAGATCACGGGTTCAAATCCCGTACGAACCGCCATTTATGGCTTCATAGCTCAGTCGGTAGAGCAGAGGACTGAAAATCCTTGTGTCGCTGGTTCGATTCCCGCTGGAGCCACCATTTGTATTGTTGTATATAATGTAGCAATGCGCTCGTAGCTCAGCTGGATAGAGTGTTTGGCTACGAACCAAAAGGTCAGGG
>JBJERA010000112.1:0-9722 GCA_051882035.1 Hominimerdicola sp. | reverse complement strand
AAGCCGTACATTACCTTGCCAACTTTAATATCCTGTTTAACAAGCTTACCGTTTTCGTCAGCTTTCATTATGTAATATTTTCCGTCCTCGTTTCTTACATAATGAATAGGCAGATAAACACTTGTGGAGTCAGAATTTCCCTCTGACATAAGAGAAACCATTACCCAGTCACCGACTGAAAAATCAGCGCCTTCTTCCAGTTGGGCTGTAAACTTGTAGGTTGAATTGTTAGGATTTTCGCCCCAGTTATCACTTTTATAGCTTACGAGCTCATCTCCCAAAGAAGTTACAGTAGCCGTGCTTTCCGCACCCGTATCCCATGACGATACAGAAACCATTGTACCCTCGTTAAGTTTTGCCATAGAAAGTTCCGAAATGTAAGCGGAAACTGAAATTCCTCCTTCTCCTTCGATAACTGCAAAAGCACCGTTGTCGCTGTCAGCACTGTAATCCTCGCCTTCATAGCTTTCTTCTTCCGACTCGCTGTCATCAGAAGACACCTCTCCTATTTTGGATACCGTTCCGTCAATAGCGGCAACAACTTTACCGTCATTTTTTTTCTTTTTAGCATTTTCGTATTCAAAAACAGCCTGTTTTTTTTCAAGTTCAAGTTCTTTGATTTCAGATTCTTTTTCACTAATCATCTGGGCAATTTCAGCTTTTGAATACATATAATCGTTGCCCTGATTTGCAGTTAAATCTGTTTCATTGCTGTAATTATCAGGCTCATAATAATCGTAATCATAATCGGAATCTTCAAATGGTTCATCATCAATTTCGCTTGAAGAATCGTCTGAGTCCTGTTCAGTTACAGGCATAACAGTTGAGAAAAGTCCGTAATGAACCGCCGTAGAGTCAACGGAAATCATTCCCGATTCCTCGTCGATCACAATTCCGTTTGAAACTTTCCATTGAGAATATTCCTTATCTTTAACAGAGTTTCCGTTAATAATCCACATATAAAGAAAATTTGAATCCTCATCATAAACATGAAGTTCAGCATAGTTCTTGCTGCTTACAATTTTGGTAAGAAAAGCTGTTTCAACAACAGTATTTTTGTTGCAGTTGATAATAAACGGGTCGTCTTTTGTACCCTCATTTTCTGTTTGAAAATCAGCTCCGACCTTAGCAACCGTTACAATCGGCTGTACAGGAGTTTCGACTTGGCTGGAATCCTCCTGCGGTTCAGGCTCTTCCGGAATTTCCGGCAGTTCAGGTTCTTCGGGTTCTTCCAGCATGGCAGGAGCATCCTCTGACGGCTTGTAAGTCTTGTAGCTTGCAAGCTCATTTTTTGCCGACTTGATACTGCTTTCAATAACTTTAACCTGATTTTCCTTCTGTGCAAGCTCCAGCTCCACAACAGTCATGTCATAAGTAAGAATTGTGTCTCCTTTTTTTACTGTGTCGCCCTCTTTAACCAGAACCTCTTTTACAAGCTTGCTGGTATCAAGATAAACTTTCTGAACGTTAGAAGAAACGATCTGACCGTCTATTTCAGAGTAAGAATAGTCAAACATATCAGCGCTTTGAGCCATAAGATTTACAGGCACAACATCGACAACCGTTTTGTTGTCTTGGGATTTTTTGTACTGCTTATAACCGAAAACCCCTCCTCCGCTGACAATAGCGATACATAAAAGAGTTATAATAATTTTTTTCATTCTCTTTCCTCCTTACCGTAATCGCCCTTGAAAAGCTCTCCGTCTCTGATATGCATGATTCTCTTTGCGCAAATCGCAATATCAGGCTCGTGGGTAATCATAACAATAGTAACTCCGTCATCATTAAGTTCTTTAAAAAGCCCCATAACCTGCTCTCCAGACTTTGTGTCCAAAGCACCTGTCGGCTCGTCAGCAAGCAGAAGCTTAGGCTTGTTGACGATCGCTCTCGCAATCGCTACACGCTGTTTCTGACCGCCCGAAAGCTGAGTGGGCTTAAACATCATTCTGTCTTCAAGTCCTACTTTTCTCAACGCCTCTTTCGCTTTTTCACGGCGTACCTTTTTGGAAACTCCCGCATAAAGCAAAGGAAGCTCCACATTTTCAAGAGCGGATTGTCTTGGCATAAGATTAAAATTCTGAAAGACAAATCCGATTTTCTCATTTCTTATATCTGAAAGAGTTTTGTCATTAGCGGACATAATATCAGTACCGTCAAAAATAAAATCTCCCTTGCTTTGCTTGTCAAGGCAGCCGATAATGTTCATAAGCGTGGATTTACCCGAACCGGACGGTCCCATAATAGCAACGTATTCGCCTTCGTTTACCGAAAGAGAAACGTCTTTGAGTACGGGAACAGGCTCCTTGCCCTGAAAGTAATCTTTGTAAATGTTTTTCAGTTCAAATACCATTGCAGCCTCCTTATTCTTCCGCAACAGCGTCTTCGGCAGCTTCTTCCTCAGTCAAAGCCTCGCCGTCCTCGTCAATTCCCATTTCTGAATAAGTATCTTCAATGTACGCCAAATAAGCGTTCAATTCTTCATCAGACATTGATTCAAAAAATTCATTCAGTTCGTCTTCGGACATAGCATTAAGTTCTTCCTGAGTAGGGAAGTCGTAATCCTCATAGTTTATTTCTTCATTGGCAGTCTCTTCGTCAGAATATTCTTTTTCATAATATTCTTCGCCTTCTTCCATACCCACGCCGCCTAAATCGTTTTCGGGGACGTCAACTTCCGATGCATTTGTGGTAGCTGTCATGCCCTCTTCGTAATCGGCACTTGGATAAGCAATGTAATCATCATTTGCAAGTCCCGACTTAATCTCACAATCACCGTTTTCTTCGTCAATCTGTCCGATTTCAACATAACGCTTTTCAATCTCTCCGTCCTCGTCCTTAGTCCAAACGTAAGATTTGTCGCCGTCCTTGCAGATAAAGTCGCTGTAAAGCCAGATGCCTGTCTTTGTAATTGAATCGTCCTGACCGTCGTCAAGTTCGATAATAACGTGCTGTCCCAATCTGAATCCGTCAAAAGATTCAGGCTCAACATAGAATGAATACTTTGAGGACTGACTCATTTCGTCAGAAGAACCATAGTCATAATACATATCATTATTGCTTTCAGTTTCGGGCTTTGTATTAACCGAGGAAACGATTCCCGACCATTCCGTATCGTCAATTCTCGACTTTATAACCACGGGAGTATCTGTTGAAATGAAATAAATATTCTGTTCGTTCACAGTACCTCTGATTTTGAGATTCTCATTAGCGGAAATTTTGAGAACAACATTAGAGTCGTCAGAAGAACTGTCGCTGTAATAATTTTCTTCACTTGAAAGACCGGATTGGAGGTCTTCAACCGCCTTAACATCTTTTACAGTTCCGTCAATCGGAGCAGTAACAAAAGCGTTTTTAGATGATTTTTCAAGATTTTTTATTTCAGCATTTTTAGCTTTAATGTCATATTCAGTCTTTGCGATATCGCTTTGAAGTGACAAAATCTGAGTGTTGTAAGAAATAACAGCATCTTCGCTTGCAGTTTTCTTTTCATTTTCAAGCTGAGTAATCTGATTTTTGTTAGAAGTCATTTCATACTGCATACGCTCCACTTCAAGCTTTGCCTGGTCAATTTGCAGCTGAATAGCCTCAACGTCATATGTAAAAAGCTTGTCGCCCTTTTTAACTGTGTCGCCCTCTTTGACAAGGATTTCCGAAACAGTTTTTGAGGAATCCATCTTTACCTTAGTAGCCTCCTGAGCCTCGATAACTCCCGAAAAACAGTTTGCCGTAAGATTAAAGTCCGAAACGGTATTCACAGATGAAACTTTCTGAACATAAACCTTTTTATCGCTTGATGAACTTCCGCTGCCGAACTTCTTCCAAACAAAAAATCCGCCAACGCAAACCGCCGCAGCTGCAAGCACCGCAACAACAGCAGTTACAATTTTTTTTCTTGTTGCCATAAAATCTATCCTCCACATTTAATTGATTTAACAATAAATACGCTTAAAAAATGTCCATAGCAAAGCACAGCCTGATAAAAGACCGCAATGTTACAGACAAAATAAAACCCTATTAAATTTTTTATTTCGTATCTGCCTTGTATAGTATTGTTCATACACTAGTGGGTAGAGCATGAAAATTCACACAAACACCCATTCTTTCTTTTTCTTTATGCAATAATTATATCATTTTTTATCCAAAAGTCAACAATATAAATGTCATATTAAGAAATTTTTATGATTTGTATAATAAGTAGTCCTGCTTGCTATTATTATTTGACAATAAATACAAGAATATAAAAAGGAACTGCCGTATAACCACAGCAGTTCACACATAATTAAAGTATTTTAATAAGTCTCTGAGCCGACAAAGCAGGTGTAGTGTAAACATCTTCAAAAATACTTTGAGTGTTGTCAAAGGAGTAGTCAATTTCCTTGGAGTATTCTTTGACAATCTCGATTTGTTCCAAAATTCCCAAATTTCTGCATTTAAGCCACTTGTCAGTGTCAAGAATACGAATTGTCCATACCGAAATCACTGCAAAAATCAGCTTGGAAAAAATATCATAACTTCGCACACCTTTGATAAAATAGCGGAAAATATAGTAAACTAAAATATTCTCATACTGACGTTCTGCCTCAGGATAAAATTCAGCAAAATCCTTGATTTTTAAATTTATCTCATTGATATTTTTCTCCGCTGATTTGAGCATCTCAGGGAGTAAATCCCCAAGGAAATCGAGCCCTTGCAAGTAATTAAGCAAATCCACAGAAACGGAATCCTTGCTCTTGGAATTTTCCGACGGAAAGTTGGCAAGCTGTCTGAACAGCTGTTCCTCGTCGGTAAGCAGCAAGTTAGTAAATTCCTCAAAATCCTGAAAATCCTCAAAATCAAAAGCGTCCTGAGCCAGAACTGCATAAACAACAATAAATTTCAGCCTTTGTGAAATTGAAAAATTCCTGTTCTGAACCAGATTAATAAGCGCAGTTCTCGCTCTGAGCATACGCTCTAAATTATCCTCGTCAAATTCTAAATCATCGTCTTCCTCATCAATTTCGCATTGAGAAAAAACGATTTTGTCAGCACAAAGCCATAGCCTTGCCGATTCCTCACAGGCAAGTCCTGTTCCTGCCTCCTTGTAGCCACCAAACCATTCAAAAAATCTGGGGTGATTAGCGCAGATTTCCGAAATTTTGTCCTCGCCGTATTTCAATAAAACTGAACAAAGTCCCTTTTCATTTAAAAACGGACACCCGCCTTCGTGCATGAGGTAATGACAGCCGTCCTCCTCTGTAATAGCCGAAATAAGCCTTTTACCCATGTCGTCATCAAGACTTTTGTAAAATCTATAAGTATCATCGTCGATTTCAATATCCCAGCCCATGCGGCAGCAGTTATCATTGCAATTTGAACCAATGCAAGTAAATTCTGTGAAAATTTCAGGGTAAAACAGCCTCATAAAAACACCTCAAAATAAATTATACTATATAATAAAACTATTTGTCAATAAACAAATTATCTTAATATTGTTGTTTTGTACAAAAATATATCAATTAAGCATACAATAGTTATAAAATTGTGATTTACTATTGACTTTTTTAGTGAAAACAACTATAATTATAAAGTGAATGTTTCTGTAATTCAGGATAGGTCTGAAAATTACAGGATTATTAATATTTAGGAGGTTTTAAGGTGCGAAATGTTAAAAAGCCTGTGTTTTTTATCGTGCTGCTTTGTATTATTGCTTTTGGCTACCTGACTTTTGCTGGTATTCATACCCAGTATGGCGATATTCCTAAAAGCTATATTAAAGGCGTAGATGAAATTCGTTGGGGCATTGATATTCAGGGAGGCGTAAACGCAACGTTCGAGCCTGCCGATGGCTATGAGGCTGACAAGGACGAAATGGATGCGGCGAAGGCTGTTATTGAACAGCGTCTGGTAAGTCTTAACATTACTGACGGAGAGGTTTATGCTGACTATAATAAGCACAGAATTATGGTTTCTTTCCCATGGCAGTCAGGCGAGGAAGAATTTGACCCTGAGTCTGCCGTTTCAGAGCTTGGCGAAACAGCTATGCTCACATTCAGAAAAGGTTCTGACGCTGACGGTGAGGAAGTTATTACCGGTGTAGACGTTAAGAAGGCTGAGGTTCAGTATTATCAGGACGAAACTACAAATGAAGTTACATATGTGGTAGGTCTTGAACTAAACGAAACAGGCACACAGGCTTTTGCCGATGCAACTGCCGAGCTTGCTGGTTCAGGTTCTATCTCAATTTGGATGGACGAGGATATGATTTCCGCTCCAAATGTAAATGAGGCTATTACAGACGGTAAGTGCCAGATTTCAGGCAACTTTACATATGATACAGCAAAAGCTCTTGCAGATAAGATCAATGCTGGTTCTTTGCCGTTTAATCTTGAAACGACAAATACAAATATCGTTTCTGCAACATTGGGTGAGGACGCAAAGAACGCAATGCTTATCGCAGGCGTAATTGCATTTATTATTGTATGCCTTTACATTACAATAGTTTATAAACTCCCAGGATTTGTAGCTTCTCTTTGTCTTGTAGGACAGGTTATCGGTTCAATCGCTTGTATTACCGGTTTCTTTGGTCGTTTCGACAGCTTTACGTTGACAATTCCGGGTATTGCAGGTATAATTCTGTCAATCGGTATGGGTGTTGACGCAAACGTAATTACTGCTGAAAGAATTAAGGAAGAGCTTAGAAACGGAAAGACTCTTAACGGAGCAATCGAGCTTGGCTATAAGAGAGCTTGGAGCGCTGTATTTGACGGAAATATTACAGTAATTTTCGTTGCAATCATTCTTATGGGTGCATTCGGTCCTACCGACAGTGTATTCGGCACACTTCTCAGCCCGATTTTCTCACACTTTGGTGCGTCAACAGCAGGAACAATCTATTCTCTTGGATATACTCTTCTTGTAGGTATTATTCTTAACTTCGTGTTCGGAATTTTCTGTTCAAGACTGATGCTTTCATCACTTTCCAAGTTCAAATGCTTTAAGAAACGTAAACTTTACGGAGGTGTGGACAGCAATGAATAAAACATTAAACGTAGTAGGAAAGAAGAAGATTTTCTATACAATTTCCTGTGTGCTTATTGCCATTTTCGTTGCTCTCACCGTAGTGTTAAAGCTTAATGTGGCAATCGAATTCAAGGGCGGAACAATTCTGACCTATACTTATGAGGGCGAAATTGCTGCCTCAGGCGTTGAGGATGTAGTTTCGGATACTCTTGACGAAAAATCAACGGTAACAAAGGGTGAAAATACCACAACAAAGCAGACGACAATAAAAATTCAGTTTGCTTCAACAAAGGGTATCAGCGACGATAAGCAGAATCAGCTCAAAAATGCCTTGACTGAAAATTTTGCTGACAATAATATTGAATTGTATGAATCAAGCGACGTTTCAGCTTCAAACGGTTTGGATTTCTTCCTGAAATGTGCCGCTGCCTGTGGACTTGCATTGGTAATTACAATTATTTACATCGGTTTCAGATTTAAGAAGATCGGCGGTATTTCCGCAGGTTTGTTCTCAGTTGTGGCACTTATCCACGATATGATAATGGTTTACGGCTGTTTCGTAATTTGCAGATTTGATATTAATGCAAACTTTATGGCAGTTCTTCTTACAATTCTCGGATATTCTATCAATGCAACAATCATCATTTACGACCGAATCAGAGAAAATGAAAAGCTTTTTGGTAAGAAAATGGAACTTACTGAGCTTGTTAATCTTTCGATTACACAAACTATGGGACGTTCAATTCATACAACAGTAACAACGGTTCTCGCAATGACGACAGTATGTGTTGTATGCCTTATCTGTGGAGTAACTTCAATCGTAAGCTTTGCATTTCCACTTATTATCGGTATGCTTTCAGGCGTTTATTCTTCCAACTGCATTGCCCCAACTCTTTGGGTAACATGGAAAAATCATCAGGCAAAGAAAGCTTCCAAGAAAAAAGGTTCTGCAAAGAAAAGTTCAGGCAGAAGGTAATTAATAGTATTAAAGGCTGGTGCAAATTGAATGCACCAGCCTTTTTGCTATATTACAAATGTTCAAAAGCTACGAAACTTTCAATAGATTTACGCTGTTTTTCAGTAACATCATTGTTTTCAGCGGAATAACCTATGGCAAGTATATTGATTGGCTCAAAATTTTCAGGAATGTCAAATTCCTTTTTCAGCACGTCAGGCTTGAAAAAGCAAACCCATACGCTTCCAAGTCCCAAAGATTCGGCTTGTAACATCATATGGTCAGTCACAATAGATGCGTCAATGTCGGTGGTCTGCTTTTTATCGAAGGGTCTTGTCCATGCGGAAGAATGGTCTGCAAGTACGATTAATGCCAGCGGAGCACCGTAAATATTAGCTGATTTGCCTAATTTAGCGAGATTTTCTTCGCTTTGTACGGCAAGAACCTTTACAGGCTGTAAATTTGCGGCAGTAGGAGCAATTCTGCCTGATTCAAGTATCAGATTTATTTTTTCCTGCTCGACTTTAAGAGGTTTATAAGCTCTGATGGAGCGTCTTTGATTTGCAAGTGATAAAAATTCCATAAAAATCCTTTCTGCTGTACAGCTTGCATATTTTAATCGATTATGATATAATTATATCATATCAATTTATGCTTGACAAGTACACACTTTTTTGTAATGTACTATATAAAAAGTAAGTATAACTCAGGAGGCTAATATGAAAACCTGTCCAAGCAATTTTAACTGTCCGGTGGAGGCAACAATCGAGCTGATTGGCGGAAAATACAAGGCTGTAATACTCTGGCATTTAATTGATGAGAAAAAGCGTTTCAGCCAGTTAAAACGCCTTATCCCCAAAGCAACCGAAAAAATGCTCACCCAGCAGCTGCGAAGTCTGGAATATGACGGACTGATTATAAGAACGGTTTATCCCGTAGTTCCGCCAAAAGTAGAATATAGCTTGTCAGACTTTGGCAGGACAATTATTCCGGTGCTGAATTCAATGTGCAACTGGGGAACAGAATATCTGGAAAAGTTTAATATGAAATAACCAAAACTGCTGAGTTCAAATTGAAACTCAGCAGTTCTGTTATAATTAATCTGCTCTGATAAAGTGCAGTATTTTTGAACGGAAATCGCCCCACATATTGTCGGCGTTCCAGATTTTTGCTACATTTATTCCTGCGTTCATCAATGCCCCGCCTGAAATTTTCACCTCAGGATTTGATTCCTCATAATAAAAAGCATTTTCGTCAAGTCCTTTAAGCTTTATTCTTCTTGAACGCTCATTCGGTCTAGCCATAACCTGAATAAATTCAAACAAAGCTTCGCTTTTGTCCTTTGCTACGAACATCCATGAATCCCATGTGTTGTCCTCAAACATATTGCCGATTCGGTAGTGGTCGCCTGTTCTGACAAGAGTATTATACTTATTGAACTCCTCAATTTGCTGAGGAATTGCATCCCTGTCCTCCTGCGGTATTTTGGTTACGTCAAGCTCGTAGCCGAAAGTTCCTACCATTGCAACGTGTCCTCTGGTGGAGAACGGAGTGTTTCTTCCTACCGTGTGGTTAGGGCAGTCTGAAACGTGTGATCCCATTGCAGAGCACGGATAGCATAATGAAGTGCCATGCTGAATTTTCAGTCTTTCGATTGCGTCTGTATCGTCGGAACACCAAATTTGCGGACTGTAATAAAGCATACCAGGGTCAAATCTTGCTCCTCCGCCGGAACAGTTTTCAAGAAGAATATGCGGATAATCGGTTG
>JBJERA010000111.1:0-9740 GCA_051882035.1 Hominimerdicola sp. | reverse complement strand
AGGCGGTATCGGTAATTTGATTGACAGAATACGCCTGCATGAGGTTGTTGACTATATTCAGTGCGATTTTATAAATTTCCCGATTTTTAATCTGGCTGATATTTGCGTTGTAATCGGCGGAATTTTGTTCTTTATCGCCTTTTTTTTAGAAGAAAAAAAATCCTCTGAGATCAAAAAAAATAAGGAAAAGGCTAAGGCTGATGAATAAATTTGTTTTTGAAATTACGGATAATGCAGGCGAACGTGTTGATAAATTTTTATCAGCTCAGGATACGGGATTAACCAGAAGCTCATTGCAAAAGCTGATTGACGAAAAAGCGGTTCTCGTGGGTGGAAAAGCTGTTGCGAAGAATTATAAGCTTAAAATCGGCGATATAATTGAGATAACTGTTCCCGAGCCGGTGGAGCTTGATGTTGTTCCGCAGGATATTCCTTTGGAAATAGTTTATGAGGACGAGGAACTTTTGGTTGTGAACAAACCAAAGGGAATGGTTGTTCACCCTGCGGCGGGCAATCCTGACGGAACTCTTGTTAATGCGTTGCTTTATCATTGTAAGGGCAGGCTTTCTTCAATAAACGGAGTTATTCGGCCGGGAATTGTTCATAGAATTGATAAAAACACCAGCGGTCTGCTGATTGTTGCAAAGACAGATTTTGCTCATAATCATCTTGCTGCTCAGATAAAAGAGCATAGCTTTACAAGAGAATATGAGGCAATTTTGACTGGTGGAAAATTAAAAGAGAAATCGGGAACTGTTGACGCTCCAATCGGAAGAAGTAAGTACGACCGAAAAAAAATGTGTGTGACGGAACAAAACTCAAAACAAGCTGTGACCCACTATGAGGTCATTGCCGAGTATGGGCAGTATACTCATGCAAAATTCCGCCTTGAAACGGGAAGAACTCATCAGATCAGAGTTCATTCAGCGTATATCGGACATCCTGTTCTGGGTGATGACGTTTATGGAAAAGCTTTTAAGGGAATTGAGGGGCAATGTTTGCACGCTAAAAAAATCGGATTTATTCACCCTAAAACTGAGGAATATATTGAGTTTGACAGCCGGTTGCCGCAGTATTTTGAAAATATTCTTGATAAGCTGAAATCAGGGCGAATCTGAAAGGATTGTTATAATGTTTGAAGATATAAGCAAGGTTTTGCTGATAACTGATATGGACGGAACTTTTCTTCCTGCAAGCAAAATACCGTCTGAAAAAAATCTTGAAGCGGTGGAACGGCTGAAAAGTGCAGGCGGAAAATTTTCCATTGCAACGGGTAGAGCGCTTCAAGCGTCAAGACAGTATTTTGACAGCGTGAAGGTTAATTGTCCTATTATAATGTGCAACGGCGGAATGGTTTACGACCTTAATAATCGCAGGCAGATTTATGACGTTTACCTGCCCGATTTTGCACTAGATATTGTAAGGGAGATACTTCAAAGCAATCCTGATATAGGCTGTGAGGCTTTGGGACTTGAAAAGGTTTATGTTCCGCAAATGAATGATATGGAACAAGCTCATCTGGGGATTTGCAAGGTTGAGCCTGTGATTTGCAGTCTTGATGATATAAATGAGCCGTTGTATAAAGTGCTTTTCGCCGTAAATCCTAAGGATATGGAGCGTGTTATGAGCTTTGTTGCAGAAAAGGGCTATAAGGGATTGGATTTTGTTCGTTCAAGCGACGAGTATTATGAAATTCTTCCACAGAATATTACAAAAGGCTCTGCACTGGAAAAAATGCGTACTGTGTGCAATATGGAGGATTATACCATTGTTGCCGCAGGAGATTATAACAACGATTTGGAAATGATAAAGGCAGCTGATGTGGGAATATGTCCGTCAAATGCCTGTGAGGAAGTAAAAGCGGCGGCTGATATTGTTCTTGCGCAGTCCTGCGAGGAGGACGCTATTGCCGCAGCTGTTGAATACATATTTGAGCAATTTAAATAAATTTTTGGAGGTTTTTGTATGGACGCTACACTTAAAAAACAGCTTGAAATAACAGCCTGCAAGGTACGTCTTGGTATTCTTGAAGGAGTTTTCAATGCAAAATCAGGTCATCCGGGCGGTTCGCTTTCCGTTGCCGACCTTATGACTTATTTGTATTTTGCAAAAATGAATGTTTATCCTGATAAGCCGGAGGAAGCACAGAGGGACAGACTTGTGCTTTCAAAGGGACACACAGCTCCCGCTCTTTATGCTGTATTGGCAGAGAAAGGATTTTTTCCTAAGGAGGAGCTTAAAAGCCTCCGTCATATAGGTGCAATGTTACAGGGACACCCTTGTATTCACACTCCGGGCGTTGATATGTCATCAGGTTCTTTGGGTCAGGGTATTTCCGTTGCCTGCGGAATGGCTCTTTCCGGTAAGCTCACAAATGATACCTATAAGGTATACACAATTCTTGGAGACGGTGAAATTCAGGAAGGTCAGGTTTGGGAGGCTGCGATGTTTGCCGCTCATTATAATCTTGACAATCTTGTAGCAATCGTTGACAACAACGGCTTGCAGATAGATGGTGATATTAAGGACGTTATGTCTCCGTATCCTATTGACGAAAAGTTCAAGGCATTCGGATGGCACGTTATAAATCTTGATAATGCACATGATTTTGACGCTATTGAAAAGGCATTTGACGAGGCTGAAAAAATTGCCGGACAGCCGGTAGTTATTGTTCAGAAAAGCGTTAAAGGCAAGGGCGTTTCCTTTATGGAAAACAACGTTTCATGGCATGGAGCTGCTCCGAATAAAGAGCAGTATGAGCAGGCTGTGGCAGAGTTGAACGAAGTATTGAAGAGTTTGGAGGGCTAAGCAATGGCAGAAGTAATTAAGAAGGCTACAAGAGAAAGCTATGGCGAGGCTCTTGCAGAGCTTGGCGATAAGTACGAAAATCTTTATGTTTTTGATGCAGACCTTGCCGCTGCGACAAAGACAGGTATTTTTAAGAAAAAGTTCCCTGACAGATTTTTTGACTGCGGAATTGCAGAGGCAAATATGATGGGCGTTGCGGCAGGTATGGCGGCAACAGGCAAAATTCCTTTTGCATCAACATTTGCAATGTTTGCGGCAGGAAGAGCTTTTGAGCAGGTAAGAAACTCAATCGGTTATCCTCACCTTAACGTAAAAATCGGAGCAACTCATGCAGGTATTTCCGTAGGCGAGGACGGTGCAACTCACCAGTGTAACGAGGATATTGCTCTTATGAGAACAATTCCGGGCATGGTTATTATCAATCCTGCTGACGACGTTGAGGCTAAGGCAGCAGTTGAGGCGGCAATCAATTATGTTGGTCCTGTTTACATGAGATTCGGCAGACTTGCAGTTCCTGTATTCAATGACCCTGCAACATACAAGTTTGAACTTGGCAAGGGAATTAAGCTTCGTGATGGTAAAGATATTGCAATCATTGCAACAGGTCTTATGGTAAACGAGGCAATCGAGGCTGCAAAGACTCTTGCGGCTGAGGGCATTGAGGCTACTGTAATTAATATTCATACAATCAAGCCTATTGACGAGGATATCATCATTGGGGCTGCAAAGGCTACAAATCTTGTTCTTACCGTTGAGGAACACAGCGTTATCGGCGGACTTGGTTCAGCAGTAAGCGACGTTCTTTCACAGAAATGTCCTACAAAGATGCTGAAAATCGGCGTAAATGACGAGTTCGGTTACTCCGGCCCTGCTGTTGATTTGCTGAAAAAGTTTGGTCTTTGTGCAGAAAACATTGTTAATACTGCAAGAGATGCTGTTAAGGCAAAATAATTCATTGTGATTAATATTGAAATATATTTGTAGAAATTATAAATAACAAAACTGCTCACCGAAATTTCGATGAGCAGTTTTTGCTATTTATTGCTTAATAATTGCTGTTTTTCAAGCTTTGATTTTTCCTCAGCTTCTTTTTTATGATTTCTGAATTCAACCAGTTCGCTGAGAGTACAGTAAATTACCGAGCATACAGGAACGGAAAGGAACATTCCAAAAATTCCGAACATATTTCCACCTATTGTTACTGCGAAAAGTACCCACAAGCCTGGGAGTCCAACGGAATTTCCGACTACTCTTGGATAAATGAAGTTGCCCTCCACAGCTTGAAGAATTATCATAAATATAATAAAGAAAACCGCCTGTTTGAAATTTACCGAACATATCAGCAGAAATCCTACCACGTATCCTAAAAATGCACCTACGATTGGTATAAGAGCCGTACAGCCTACCAGAACAGCAACTATTGCCGCATATGGGAATTGGAATATCGTCATTCCGATTGCACATAATCCTCCTAAAAGCACAGCTTCGGTACACTGACCTACAAGGAATTTTCCAAAGGTGTCAACTGAACGCCTTGCAATTTTAAAACAATGGGAGGTAAGTTTTTGTGGGAGAAAAGCTGTAAAAATCCTTTTAGACTGGCTTTTAAGCTTTTCTTTCTGCGCCAGCATATAAACAGCAAAGCATATTCCAAGAAAGAAATTGACAATAGACGAAAAAAATCGTGATGCAAAACCAATAGTTGAGTCAAGCGTTTGCAGAACAAGTACGCTGTTTTTCAGCCAGCTTGTAAATTTATCAATTATCATACCCTGGTCGAAATTGATTTTGTGCATCCAGTCAGCAACGAGTTTCGATTCTTGTAACTTGTCTCCGATATTTTTAAAAAGTACAGGAACATCAGAAGAAAGCTTTGTAAACGTGTCAATCAGAGCAGGGATTACCAGCCAGCATACAAACACAATTACTCCTGCACAGAAGAGCAATGTTAGAATAATTGAACATGGACGTTTTATTTTATCTATAATCTTTTTGGTTTTTGGATTTTTTGGGTCTTTAAAAAAATGCTTTTCAATTCCCGACATAGGAACATTCAGAATAAAAGCAATTATCGCACCCAAAATAAACGGCTGTAAAATTCCCGACGCATAGCTTAAAATTTTCAGAAATATCTGATAATTGTTAAGCGCCCAGAATAACAGCACACCCAGAATAACCAAAGCGGCATATTCTTTTGTCTTTTTGGAAAATTTCATAAGTCACCTCATTTATTACACTTTTTAACCAAAAACTCAGGACAGAATAATTTCTAGTCCTGAGTTAAATATAGTCATTAATCTATTGTAATATCCATAATTGGAGCAGAAACATCTGCACCTGCCGGAACCATAGGAAGAACATTAATATCCTTATTGATAATAACGTCAACAAGGCATGGCTTACCGCATGAAAGAGCCTTTTCAAGCATTGGTCTGATTTCAGATTTCTTGGTAATTCTTACACCTTCAATTCCGAACGCCTCAGCAAGCTTCATAAGGTCTGTACCTCTTTCAATATCCGTCTGTGAAAATCTCTTATCGTAGAACAGTCTCTGCCATTGTCTAACCATTCCAAGAACATCATTTTCAAAAACAAGCTCGATAACAGGGAGTTTATGCTTAGCTAGAGAAGAAAGCTCGTTACAGTTCATGAAGAAACTGCCGTCGCCTGCAATATTTATAACGGATTTATCAGGATTTCCTACCTTAGAACCGATAGCTGCGCCAAAGCCGTAGCCCATTGTGCCAAGTCCGCCGCTTGATGCAAATGAACGTGGATTTTTGAAATTATAATACTGAGCAGCCCACATCTGATGCTGACCAACCTCGGTAGTAATAATAGCCTCGCCATTTGTAAGTCTGTCAAGTTCCTCAATAACGTCCTGAGGGAGAACTTCCTCCTCGCTCTCGAAAGGAACCATTTTAAGAGAATAAGTCTTTTTCCATTGAGAAACCTGAGCAAGCCAATCCTTATGCTGTGCGGGAGCGAGCAATTCGTTCATCTTCGCAAGTATATACTTCAAATCGCCGGTAACATGGTGATATACAGCTATATTCTTGCCAATTTCAGCAGGGTCTATTTCAATATGTATAATTTTTTTATCCTTTGCAAAAGTCTTAGCATTACAGATCACACGGTCAGAAAATCTTGACCCCAAAACAATCATAAGGTCGCAGTTATCAAGACAAAGAGCAGAAGCCTTTGTTCCGTGCATACCAAGCATACCTGTATAATTTTCCTTAGTATTGTCAAATGCACACTGTCCCATAAGTGAAAGAGAAACCGGAGCGTCAACTTTTTCAACAAACTCAGCCATTTCATTTACAGCATCGCATGAAACAACTCCGCCGCCTGCATAAATGAACGGCCTTTCAGCTGTCTTGATAAGTTCAACAGCCTTTTCAATTTCAGCATTTACAGTTTCAGGATTATGATTGCAGATAGGCTTAGGTTCTTTTTTCTCATATTCAATCATAGCCGCAGTAATATCCTTAGGAATATCAATAAGAACAGGACCTTTTCTTCCCTCATTTGCAACGTAGAAAGCCTCACGAATAGTATCTGCAAGCTTTGCAGGGTCTTTTACAATATAATTATGCTTTGTAATAGGCATAGTAATTCCGCATATGTCAACCTCCTGGAAGGAGTCAAGACCAAGCAGGGAAGTAGGAACATTTCCCGTAATTGCAATCATAGGGATTGAGTCCATGTAAGCGGTAGCAATACCTGTAACAAGGTTTGTAGCGCCTGGACCGGAAGTAGCGATAACTACTCCTGTCTTGCCGGTTGTTCTTGAATAACCGTCAGCGGCATGGCAGGCAGCCTGCTCATGAGCTGTAATAATATGATTGATTTTATCGGAATATTTATAGATAGCGTCGTAAATATTCAGCACCGCACCACCCGGATAACCGAAAATAGTATCAACACCTTGTTCAAGCAAACACTCTAATATAACGTCTGAACCGTTAAGCAGCATAAATAAAAGCCTCCATTTATAATAGTATACCAAATAAAATTATACTATATTACAAAAATCTTGTCAAGGGTTTTTTCGACAAATTCGCAGGCTGCCAAGTCTGATTTTTTCAGTATTTTACAGCAAAATATTCCGCAGGGTTCTAAAAACGTACAAGCAGAATAGAATTAGAATATAAGATTATCTGCTGAAAGGAATGAACATAATGCTGGAACTTTTGGAAAGAGATTTAAGCAAACCGATTCCACCGAAAACTTTGGGATTGTCTTCTGACGAGGCGAAACGCAGGCTTGAAACCAACGGAGAAAACAGTCTTGCAAAAAAGAAAAAAAACACCGCTCTAAAAATTTTCGCAGGACAATTTCATGATGTAATGGTTATGATTTTGCTGGCTGCAACGGTGATTTCCGTAATTCTGGGGCAGTATACAGATGCCATACCGATTATTCTTATAGTAGTAATAAATGCTTTTTTGGGGTTTATTCAGGAATATCGATGTGAAAAAACTCTTGAAAAGCTTGAAAGCATGACCGCCCCCATTGCGAGAGTTTATCGTGACGGAGTTCTTACGAAAATTCCTGCCACACAGCTTGTTGCAGGAGACGTTTTTAAGGTAGAAGCAGGCGACAGAATACCCTGCGATGCTTATATAATTGAAGCGAAAGCTCTTACTTGCGACGAGTCGGTGCTTACTGGAGAGGCTGTGCCTGTGGAAAAGATTCAGCGTACAAATGAAACGGATTTTTCAGCTTTAAACAAAGACTACATGGGCTATATGGGTTGCGTAGTAACCAAAGGTTCAGGAATTCTCGAAGCAGTGGCAACGGGTGCGAACAGCCAAATGGGCAAGGTTTCAAAAATGCTTGAAGATATTTCCGAAGAAGAAACACCCTTGCAGAAAAAGCTTGGGGAGCTTGGAAAAACTCTTGCAATAATTTGTATAGCGGTATGTATTATAGTTTTCCTTGCAGGAGTGATCAGAGGAGAACCTATTCTAGATATGATTATGACGGGCATTACAATAGCAATCGCCGCAATTCCCGAGGGACTTCCTGCAACGGTTACAATCGCTCTTGCAATGGCTGTAAGAAAAATGTTGAAAAGAAACGCCCTTGTACATAAGCTTCATTCGGTTGAAACCTTGGGCTGTGCCTCTGTAATCTGCACTGATAAGACGGGTACGGTAACAATGAATAAAATGACCGTTACCCACGTTTTTTCTGTGGGAGCAATTCTTTCAGAATACAAGTTCTCCGACAATAAGCAGGAGGACGGCTTGATCGGCAAAAGCGGAAATATCATAAAAGCATGGGATAATTATGAAATTTCACAGCTTATGCTATGCGGAGCAGTCTGCAATAATGCTGTAATGTCCGAGCCGAAAATTTGTCGGAAGAGAAACCGTGACAGCACGCTTGACAAATACTGTGCCGAAGGCGACCCTACCGAAACGGCTATTCTTGTGGCTTGTGCAAGAGCGGGAATTTCTGTCGATTCTCTTGGAATTACGAGGATTGACGAAATCCCATTTGACAGCGATACAAGAAGCATGACCGTAATTTGCAGAACAGAGGACGGAAAAACTGTTTCTTATAAAAAAGGTTCATGCGACGTAATTCTGAGAGATTGTTCCCATAGATTTACCTCGTCAACTGAGTCTTTACCTCTTTCAGCTGCCGAAAAAATCATTATTCAAAAGAAAAATGACGATTATGCCTCAATGGGACTGCGAGTTATTGCATTTGAGCAGATTTTTGACGATAAGCGTATTTTTCTAGGGCTTATGGCGATGAAAGACCCTCCTCGTCCCGAAGCTAAAAAGGCGGTAGCCGAATGTGAAAAGGCAGGTATTAAAACCGTTATGATAACGGGCGACCACAAGCTTACTGCAATCTCCATTGCAAAGGAAATTGGAATAATGAAGGAAAATTCTATTGCAATGACAGGGGAGGAGCTTGACAGAATAAGCGATACAAAACTTGCGGAAATCATAGAAAACTGCCGTGTTTTTGCAAGGGTTACCCCTGCCCACAAGCTGAGAATTGTCAAAGCATTTAAAGCCAAAGGACATATTTGTGCCATGACGGGCGACGGAGTAAACGACGCTCCTGCAATAAAAGAGGCTGATATAGGAGTATCAATGGGAATTTCAGGCACAGAGGTCACCAAACAGTCGGCGGACGTCATTCTTTTGGACGACAATTTTGCAACTTTGGTAAACGCCGTTGAGGACGGCAGAGCGATTTATCAGAACATAAGAAAATTTGTGCGATATCTTATTTCATGCAATATAGGCGAGGTTCTGACCATGTTCGGCGGAATAATAATGGGACTTCCTATGGTTCTCCTGCCTGCACAAATTCTTCTTGTAAACCTTGTTACAGACGGACTTCCCGCAGTAGCTTTGGGGCTTGAACCGCCTGAAAAATCTGTAATGAAAAAGCCTCCCAGAAAAGAGGAGGACAGCTTTTTCAGCGACGGACTTATGTGGAAAATTATTTTCAGAGGCATTTTCATAGGTCTTTCAACTCTTGCCTGCTTTACAATATTGCTGAAAAGCACCTGCTCTATTGAAACCGCAAGAACGGGAGCTTTGATTACAATGGTAATGAGCCAGTTAATTCATGTTTTCGAGTGCAAATCTGAGGAGAAAAATTTGCTGTCTGTACCGTATTTTTCAAATCCATTTTTGATTTTCTCGGTAATAATTTCTGCGGCGGCGCTTTTTGCAGGAATTTATCTGCCTGCGTTACAGCCGATTTTCTCAACGTCTGTTATAAACGCAAAAAGCTTTTTAGTCGCAATCGGATTTTCGTTTTTGGTTCCGATTCTGGCAAGCGTTTTTTCAGGCAAAAAAGCATAGACTGTGGCATAATATGTGTTTTGTGCATTTGATATTTTACTAAAAGAAAACTGACTTCGCTTTATTTGCGAAGTCAGTTTTTGTGTTGTA
>JBJERA010000110.1:0-2360 GCA_051882035.1 Hominimerdicola sp. | reverse complement strand
TTTTTTGTACACTTTCTGGCGAATTGTTGTATGTTTTACTTGACTTTTTACAACAGACCATATCCATCTGTACAGCTGTTTTTTTATCTTTTTGTCACAAAATCAATAACACTTTGTTTGTAAATCCGCCACCTGGTGCCGATTTTAAAACCGTCAATTTCACCTGAATGAAGAAAATTGAGCAAAGAATTTTTTCCGATTTTAAGAAGCTGCTGACACTCTTTGAATGTCAGAATATCGGGTATGTTTTCAAACATAAAATCACTCCAATCGTTAAAAAAATATGTTTAAAGCGGTTTTAATCCGCTTATGTAATTGTTATACGGTTTATGCATTAATTCAAACGCAAACTTAGAAATTTCATATATATATTATCTTTATGAACAAAATCAAAAGGAGGTTTAACCATGAAAAAATTGAAAATGATAGTTTTGCTTCTAGGAGGTGCGTTAATTGAATTGGCTGGAGAGTTTATTAATTTCATGATCGAAAAGAAGGAGTGATTGTATGAATGTAGATATACTTGAAAAAACGTCAGACATAAGCCGTGAAAAATGGCTTGAACTGCGAACAAAAGGAATAGGAGGCTCTGATGTATCGGTAATTGCGGGAATCAATCCTTACAAATCGGCTCATCAGCTCTGGCTTGAAAAGACAGGACAAATTGAACCTGAGCAGGCGGACAGCGAATTTACTCATTTCGGAACATTGCTTGAACCCATAGTAAAAAAAGAATTTACTGAGAGAACAGGGATAAAGGTCAGAAACAAAAAAGCTGTACTTAAAAGCAGGAAATATCCTTTTATGATTGCAGATCTTGATGGGGTGGTTAATGTAAACGGTGAGCAGTGTATTTTTGAAGCAAAAACTGCGTCAGCCTACAAACAAAAAGAGTGGAATGATAAAATACCGCTTGAATACATGCTTCAGATTCAGCACTACATGGCAGTAACTGGTGTTAATAAAACATATATAGCAGCACTCATAGGAGGAAACCGTTTTGTTTATCATTTAATTGAACGAAATGAAAAAGTTATCAATAAAATCATTGCTATGGAAAAGAAGTTCTGGAAAGAAAATGTTCTTGGCGGAGAAGAACCTGTTCCTGACGGTTCAGCCTCAACTTCCGAATATCTTAACTGCAGATTTGCAGTTTCAAACGGAAAAACAATAAATCTGCCTGAAAATATGCTTTCAGTATGCCATGAATATGACAGGTTGTCAGAACAGATTGAAAAACTGAAAAAACAAAAGGATGCAGTGGTGAACCAAATCAAAAACTGCATGAAAGAAGCTGAAATCGGTTTGATAGGAAGCTATACGGTATCGTGGAAGCAGATTAATTCAATTAGTTTTGATAAAAATAAATTCAAGTCTGACAATCCTGTTCTTTACGGGAAATATGTAAGTGATTCACATTACAGAAGATTCAGCATAAGTTCGGAGGAGAGCCATGGATAACATACCAATAAGAACACTGAGAGCAGATGAAATAGAATGCCGCATTGGTACAATAAGTGACAAAGGACTTTCTTTGCTTTTGTACAAGGACGCAAGAGCCGATATGAAGATACTGGATGAAAGCTTTGGCTGTTTAGGTTGGAAAAGAACTCATCAGAGCATTGACGGAAACTTATACTGCACAGTAGAAATCTGGGACAAAGACAAAAAGGAATGGATAGCAAAACAGGATGTAGGAACTGAAAGCTTTACGGAAAAAGAAAAAGGTCAGGCATCTGACAGCTTTAAAAGAGCCTGCGTTTCAGTAGGAATAGGCAGAGAGCTTTACTCTGCTCCTTTTATCTGGGTGTCATCTGAAAAATGCTGCATACAGAAAAGAAACGACCGTTTTGTTTGCTATGACAGATTTTATGTAAGCCGCATAGAATACAACTCTGCCCGTGAAATTATCGGAATTGATATTGCAAATGCTCAGAACGGCAAAAAAGTATATTCGAAGAATTTGCAGAATAACTACATTATGGAAGAACTTGAACGTGAGCTTGAAAGAACAGGTGTTTCCATTGAAGCTGTGCTAGAAAGATACAATGCAGCAAGCATATATGATATGCCGTCGGATATTCTTGAAAATGCAGTAAAAAGTCTTAAAAAGACTAAAAACAAATCAGCATAACCAAAATATATACCATGCAGGTTTTAAAAGCCTGCATGGTATTCTTATTGAAAAGGAGATTTATCATGGAAGAATTTATTGAATGCAGCATTTGTGGCTGCAAAATTGAAGATGATATTTATGAAGTTGAAGGAAAGAGCATATGTTCGGACTGTTATGACTCGGAAACTTTTGAGAACCTGTCCACATAGAGTCAGAACCTACGCAACAGCGTATGAATATGAGA
>JBJERA010000109.1:0-9769 GCA_051882035.1 Hominimerdicola sp. | reverse complement strand
CGTCGCAATATGTATTCTGATAAATCTGAATATTTGTTCCGTCGTCAGTTTTTCCGTAATCCAAATCAAGTAGATATGAACCGTCTCCTACACAGGAATAAATCTGATAATAGCCGTTGCCTGCTGATTTTATATTCCATGTATTCTGACTTCCTGGTCCGTATGCTCCCCAAATCTGAACATTCGTTCCGTTTGCAGCTGTTCCTCCTGCAACATCCAGATAAAGTCCGCTTTCATATCCTTTTATCATGTATTTGCCGTTTGGAATTTCTGCACCGACCCTAATTTCTACTTCTTTACTACTGCCCGCAATATAAACATTAGGCTGTGTAGGAGTAGGCATATCTTCACCCACATAGTAGCTTGTATGAGGCGGCTGGTTATATGCAACATTCTGCCATGCAATCGCTTCACGATACTGAACATCATGCATAAGCGTGTACAGCTTATGAGTAGTTACACTGTCAGACATATAAATCCTCAACGCACTGTCGTCAGAAAGCGGCCAAATTACTTCCTCTCTCCAATCGCCAAAAATATCAGCAGATAAACTTGGAGTAGCCTTTGTACTGTTGTTTGAATGAACATCTGAACCTGTCAACAGTCTGTCAATAGACTTTGTATTATAATTCCACTTATTAATATAGGTTCTGTCAAGACCTTCACGATACAAATCGCCGTCCCACCAGATTGCAAAATTCACACCAAACTTACCTAAATCCAAATCAAGCGCATTTCCATACTTGTCGTAAATTCCTGTTGATGCAATAGCAACATATGGATAGTAATCAGGTCCAATATTTGCAATTAGTCCTCTTCCAACGTCTGTACCTGTTTTAACAGCCCACAATGTTGTACCGGTTTTTGCGTCTCTCATCTGTACGCTTTCAATATCACTGCTCTTATCCTCATGAACCTGATAAATTTCAAGTCCCTCATGGTCAGGGTCAAAATCGCCTACATGAAGAGCGTCACCGTGTCCCATTCCGGTAGAATACAAACCGTTGCCGTTATGGTCAATTACAGCTGAACCGTAAACAATTTCATCATAACCATCCTCATCAACGTCAGCTATCGACAAGCTATGACTTCCCTGTCCGGCATAAGCGCTGCAACCGGAATTATTTGAATCAAAAGTCCATTTTCTGCTAAAACTTCCGTTTTTAAAATCATAAGCAACAATTACAGCTCTTGTGTAATAACCTCTGCACATGATAAGGCTAGGAGTTTTTCCGTCAAGATAAGCCACACCTGCCAAAAATCTGTCAACACGGTTACCGTAGCTGTCACCCCAGCTTGAAACTGTACCTCTTTGTGGCTCATAATCAATAGTTTGAAGAGTTTTTCCTGTTTCGCCTTCAAACATTGTGAGGTATTCCGGACCGCTTAAAATATATCCGCTACTGTTTCTATAATCAGCACTCGAATCTCCTATAACAGTCCCGTCACCAGCAACAGTTCCATCAGCGGTTTTCATAGCAAGCTCAGCTTTACCGTCACCGTCAAAATCATAAGCAATGAACTGTGTGTAATGTGCACCCGCTCTAATGTTTCTACCCAAATCAATACGCCATTTCTGTGTACCGTCCATTTCATAGCAGTCGATATAAACATTAGAAGTGTAACCCGATTTTGAGTTATCCTGAGAATCACTTGGATCCCATTTCAGAATAATTTCATATTGCCCGTCACCGTCAACATCAGCAACAGTAGCGTCGTTTGCAGAATAAATGCTTCCCGGCTTGTTAATAGCAACATCCAAATAATTTTGTCCCCAAGCCTGAACAGAATCTGAATTGGAAACCTCGATGCCATTGGTTATTTTAGCAACATAATATGAATCGCTAGTTGTACCGCTTGCATCATAATAGTTAGTGCTGTCAGCGATATTATCTGCAATTTTTACGCCGTTTCTGTAAACTGCAAACTTTGTATCATAGCTTTCAGTACCCAACAATCTCCATGACAGATAAATTCCGTTGCCGCTTTTCATTGCCACAAGTCCTCTGTCCAGCGCTTCAACCTGTCTTGAATAAGTCTGTGCTGCCGACGCAGTTATTGTCGCAGACTGAGGTATAGCAGGAATCGTTCCTGCGGCAAGCGCCAGAGACATTAAAAATGCGGAAACTCTTTTCAACCCTTTTCTCTTCATAATAAAATCACGTTCTTTCTTTAAATTAGGCACACTTCGCCCTTTTCCCATATCTAAATTTATAGCATAAAAAATGCTTTTTGTCAATATTTTTTATCATCTTTGTTAAAATAAGATATGTAAACGATTCTATATTTTACTTTTATCACAAATGATAAATCAATTTGATAAAATTAATAATTATTTAAGTATGAAATTAATCTATTAATATATAGTAAACAAAAAGCATATCTGAAACTGCACACATAGCTTTTTAATAGTGTGAGTTTTCAAATATGCTCAATTTTTAATTTTGTTGCAACATAAATTTCTCAGCCTTGAAAGTTTTCAGAATCGAAAAGTGTAAGGGGACGATTCTGTGTTTAGATTCGGCTAATAAAATTTCTTTTTCTATAATAGCTTTACATAAACCCCTAAGTTCATGGGATTAGTTAATCAAGTACCCCTACAAAATCAACAATTCATGTAAAACTTTTTGGTTGTAAAGAGCAAGTGTTTAATTACCCCGACATTCGCTTTATGTCTTTTCCACGTCCAACATAGTATAGAGTGCCAATACCCCTTCGGCATTTTTCTGTCATATATACTTTTTCTCCCAATAATTTTTATTTTTTGTTTTGCCCCTTACATACTATACACTACACAACAATCAAAAAGGTTGCAAAATTACAAAAATTTTTTTCAAAAAAAACTTTTTGTAATTAAAAGTAAAAAAACGTTATAAATGAAATTAAAATTCATCTATAACGTCGATAAAATATTTCTATTAAGACTTTTTCTTTGCCCTCAGACTACGAAAGAAATCCGACAAAATCTGTGAACATTCGGTTTCAAGAATTCCCGAAATCAATACAGGTTTGTGATTGTACGGAAAATCAAAGAGATTCAAAACTGAACCGCATGAACCAGCCTTTTCATCATATGCACCGAAAACCACTCGCTCAATTCTCGAATTGATAATAGCCCCTGCACACATTGGGCAGGGTTCAAGAGTAACAAACAATTCGCAGTCAATTAATCGCCAACCGCCTAACTTTCGGCTGGCTTCATCTATTGCAATCAATTCAGCATGAGTGAGAGGTGACTTTCCATATTCCCGTTTGTTAAATCCCCTGCCTACAACTTCACCTGTTGATTTCTTTACTACAATTGCCCCAACGGGAACTTCTCCCTGCTCTGCCGCAATTTCCGCAAGTTCCAAAGCCTTTTTCATGTAAATTTCGTCATAATTTATCATAAAACCCTCGAATTAATAAAATACATTACTATTGCAATAACTATCCAGATTGCGATTGCATTTGATGAAATTACCATTTTCATCTTCTTGCCAATAGGAATTTGTGATATATCGGAAGATTCAATATTGAAACTCCAATTTCCATTGCTTGTAAGTCTTGAATAAACTATAATGGAAAATCCTACAATTAAAGTGCAGATAGCAATTTCTATAACTCTTCCGTATGTCATATCTGAAATTGCTAACATGTCAAGAAAATAATTAAAAGTGTGAGCAGAAACTCGCATAATTATGGCTGTTGCAATCGAACCGGTTCTGATAGTAAAAAGTGAGAGAGCTACTGAGGATAAAATTCCATAGCCGAAATTCGGAATATCATAATATGCAAAACCACTGATTAAGCAGGTCAAAATTATTGCAAATAAATCTCCGAATTGTCGAAAAGTCTGCAAAACAAATCCTCTGTAAAAAATCTCCGATGCTATCGGAATCAGTAAACAATAATAGATGATATTAAAAAATCTCACTGAACTATCGCTTCCGAATGAGACAAAAGCATAAACCGAATCCAGTCCGAAAAATCCCAAAACTTTCGACATATAAAATCCGCCGATTCGTCCAAGAACCACAATAACAAGCATAATAACAACTGCACTGCCCACAAGCTTTGAATTAAACTTAGATTGCGGAATTGCAACCTGCTTTGGAATTTTTGAAATGAGCTTAAAAAATATGCAGGGAATTATATATCTCATTAAAGTTAAAAAACCGGAAATGATCGCAATTTTCAAATCAATATTTCTTTCAGTGTAAATATCTGAAAAATAGGTCATATTACCAATAGTATTCGGAGCAAGGAACCCCAGCAAAAAATTATTCAGCAAATCAATGCAAGTCATTATTATCATAGAAATTCCCAGTAGCCACAAGCATTTGTACAATGCAGCTTTTTCGGCGTCGTCAGCCTTATGCAGCTGATATCCCTCACCGTCGACGTAGGAATGTTCTCTTGTATCATGTGTAAACTGATAACCATACGGATTTTTTTCATCAGCTCTCCACTTAGAAAAATTCTCATTGTATTCTTCACTTTGATTCTGATAGGTTCTGTCTTTTGCAACATCTATGAGAAAGCTTTTTTCTTTGCTGTCACTCAACATTAACCCTCCTAAAATTAAAGTCAACCGCCAAAAAGATAGACGATAATAATATAATTATATCATATTTTACCGAACAAATAAAGAATACAAAAATATATTAATTTAAGTTTTACAATTATTACACAAAAAAGGCAAGCTCATCAAACAAGCTTGCCTTTTTATAGTAAAGTAAATTATTCTCTAACAGCAGTAACAACGCCGGAACCTACTGTTCTACCACCCTCACGGATAGCGAAACGAAGTCCCTCTTCGATAGCGATTGGAGTGATAAGCTCAACGTCCATTGTTACGTTATCGCCAGGCATACACATTTCCTTATCAGCTGGAAGTGTGATAACACCTGTAACGTCAGTTGTTCTGAAATAGAACTGAGGTCTGTAATTGTTAAAGAAAGGAGTATGACGTCCGCCCTCTTCCTTCTTCAAAACGTAAACCTGACCGGAGAACTTTGTAAGTGGGTGAATTGTGCCTGGCTTACAAAGAACCTGGCCTCTCTGAATGTCAGATCTCTGAATACCACGGAGAAGAGCACCGATGTTATCGCCTGCCTCAGCGTAGTCAAGAATCTTTCTGAACATTTCAATACCGGTAACAACTGTCTTAGCTCTCTCAGTTGTAAGACCAAGAATTTCAACTTCGTCACCTGTGTTAAGCTGACCTCTCTCAACTCTACCTGTAGCAACAGTACCACGACCAGTGATTGTGAATACGTCCTCAACAGGCATAAGGAAAGGAAGATCTGACTTTCTGTCAGGTGTAGGAATGAAATCGTCAACAGCATCCATGAGCTCAAGAATTGGAGCATATGCAGGATCAGAAAGATCATCTGGTGCTTCAAGAGCTTTAAGAGCAGAACCCTTGATGATTGGAGTATCATCGCCAGGGAACTCGTACTTGTCAAGAAGCTCACGAATATCCATTTCAACGAGCTCGAGAAGCTCTTCATCGTCAACCTGGTCAGCCTTGTTCATGAATACAACGATAGCTGGAACGCCTACCTGACGAGCAAGAAGAAGGTGCTCTCTTGTCTGAGCCATAGGACCATCAGAAGCAGCAACTACGAGGATAGCACCGTCCATCTGAGCAGCACCGGTGATCATGTTCTTTACATAGTCAGCGTGGCCTGGGCAGTCAACGTGAGCATAGTGACGATTCTTTGTCTCATACTCAACGTGAGCAGTATTAATTGTAATACCTCTCTCTCTCTCTTCTGGAGCAGAGTCGATATTAGCGTAATCCTTCTTCTCAGCAAGACCCTGAAGTGCAAGAGTCTTAGTGATAGCAGCTGTCAAAGTAGTCTTACCATGGTCAACGTGACCGATTGTACCAATGTTTACATGTGGTTTAGTTCTTTCGAAATGTGCCTTTGCCATAGGAATTTTCCTCCTTAAAATTTTATAGTATCCGATTGGCATACTGTAAATACATTATACCAAATTTTTTATATTTTTGCAATAGCAAATTGAATTTTTTTATAAAAAATTATTCGCCTTTATTTCTTGAAGCCATAATCTTCTCAGAAATTGACTTTGGTACCTGAATGTAGCTATCAGGCTCCATAGAATACTGACCACGGCCCTGAGTCTTAGAACGAAGGTCATTGGAGTAACCAAACATTTCAGACAGAGGAACAAGAGCATTAATCTGCTGAGCACCAGGTCTAGCTTCCATACCCTGAATCTGTCCACGACGTGAGTTAAGGTCACCGATAACATCACCCATGTAATCTTCAGGAACGATAACGCAAACCTTCATGATAGGTTCAAGAATAATAGGTGAAGCCTTTCTCATAGCCTCCTTGAATGCCATAGAACCAGCAATCTTAAATGCCATTTCAGATGAGTCTACCTCGTGGTAAGAACCATCATAAAGCTCAACCTTAACGTCAACAACCTGGAATCCTGCAAGTACACCGCTTTCCATTGCGCCCTTGATACCAGCATCAACAGCAGGAATGTACTCCTTAGGAATAGCACCGCCGACAACCTTGTTAACAAACTCGTAGCCCTTACCGGACTCATTAGGAGTAACATTAATCTTAACGTGACCGTACTGACCTTTACCACCGGACTGCTTAGCATATTTGTAATCAACACTTGCATCAGCAGTAATTGTTTCCTTGTAAGAAACCTGAGGAGCACCAACGTTAGCCTCTACCTTAAATTCACGGAGAAGTCTGTCAACGATTATTTCAAGGTGAAGCTCACCCATACCAGCAATAATTGTCTGACCAGTTTCCGCGGAAGTCCATGTTCTGAAAGATGGGTCTTCTTCTGCAAGCTTAGCAAGAGCAAGTCCCATCTTTTCCTGACCAGCCTTAGTCTTAGGCTCGATAGCCAACTGAATAACAGGCTCAGGGAATTCCATAGATTCGAGAATAACCGGATGATCGGAATCACAAAGTGTGTCACCGGTTGTTGTATTTTTCAAACCAACAGCAGCAGCGATATCGCCGGCATAAACCTCTTCGATATCCTTTCTGTGGTTAGAGTGCATTTGAAGGATTCTACCGATTCTCTCGTTCTTATCCTTAGATGCGTTATATACATTGGAACCAGCCTTCAATACGCCGGAATAAACTCTGAAAAAGCAGAGCTTACCAACGAATGGGTCGGTAGCAATTTTAAATGCAAGAGCAGAAAACGGCTCGCTGTCAGAAGAAGGTCTTGTGCATTCCTCTCCTGTATCAGGATTTACACCCTTGATATCAGCAATATCAGTTGGTGCAGGCATATAATCAACAATAGCGTCAAGAAGCTTCTGAACACCCTTGTTTTTATATGAAGTACCGCAAGTTACTGGTACCATTGTATTAGCGATTGTGCTCTTTCTGATGCAAGTCTTGATCTCATCGATAGTAATTTCTTCACCATCAAGATACTTCATCATAATTTCTTCGTCCTGCTCAGCAACGTGTTCAAGAAGCTCTCCACGATACTTCTCAGCGATCTCTGCCATATCAGCAGGAATATCTTCAACCTGAATATCTGTACCCAAGTCATTTGTATAGATATAAGCCTTCATTTCAAGAAGGTCAATAATACCCTTAAATGTGTCCTCAGAACCAATAGGTAGCTGAATTGGAACAGCATTACATTTAAGTCTTGAATGAAGCATATCCAATACATTATAGAAATCAGCACCCATAATGTCCATCTTGTTAACATAAATCATTCTAGGTACTTTATAGTTATCAGCCTGACGCCAAACGGTTTCAGTCTGTGGCTCAACGCCGCCCTTAGCACAAAGAACTGTTACAGAACCGTCAAGTACACGCAGTGAACGCTCAACCTCTACTGTAAAGTCAACGTGACCAGGAGTATCGATGATGTTAAGTCTGTGACCCTTCCAATAGCAAGTAGTAGCAGCAGAAGTAATTGTAATACCTCTTTCCTGCTCCTGTGCCATCCAGTCCATAGTCGCAGCACCTTCGTGAGTTTCTCCGATTTTATGGTTTACGCCGGTATAAAACAGGATACGCTCGGTTGTAGTAGTTTTACCGGCGTCAATATGAGCCATGATACCAATATTTCTGGTATCCTGCAAAGAACATTCTCTTCCCATAATTTCCTCCTATTTATACTTTCATTACCATCTGTAATGAGCGAAAGCCTTGTTAGCTTCAGCCATCTTGTGTGTATCGTCACGCTTCTTGCAAGAACCGCCCACGCCGTTAAGAGCGTCAAGGATTTCCGCAGCAAGCTTTTCTTTCATTGTATCTTCGTTTCTTTCACGAGAATACTTTGTGATCCAACGCAGACCAAGTGTCTGACGTCTTTCAGGACGAACTTCCATTGGTACCTGGTATGTGGAACCGCCTACACGGCGAGCCTTAACCTCGAGCTCAGGCATGATATTATTCATAGCCTCCTCGAATACCTCAAGAGCAGGACGACCTGTCTTTTCTTCAACAATTTCAAATGCTCCGTATACAATCTTCTGAGCAACACCCTTCTTACCGTCCAACATAATGTTGTTTACAAGACGGGTAACAAGCTTAGAATTGTAAACAGGGTCGAGAAGTACATCTCTCTTTGCAACTCTACCTCTTCTTGGCACTTTAATTCCCTCCTTCATAAATTAATGAATTCATAGGTACTCGCTCTGCGGCCATATTTCTATGCCAGCAGCCCCGTCAGTCCATTGCAGAGTTATCTATATGAACACTCCGCACAAACTGTGGTCTTCGCAGTTATGCGACAATGAGTTATTACCTTATTAATTGATTAGCTTTCAGTAATAAATTTACTTGGCAGCTCCTGCCTTTGGTCTCTTAGCGCCGTACTTGGATCTAGCCTGCATTCTCTTTGCAACGCCCTGAGCATCAAGTGTACCACGGATAATGTGATATCTTACACCTGGGAGGTCCTTAACACGTCCGCCTCTGATAAGAACAACAGAGTGTTCCTGAAGATTATGTCCTTCGCCCGGAATATAAGCTGTAACTTCTGTTCCGTTTGAAAGCTTAACTCTTGCAACTTTTCTCATAGCTGAGTTAGGCTTCTTAGGTGTAGCAGTTCTTACTACTGTGCAAACGCCACGCTTCTGAGGACAGCTCTGGTCGATAACAACCTTCTTCTTAGAGTTAAAACCTTTTTGAAGAGCAGGTGCAGTTGACTTGTCTTCAAGCACATTTCTTCCTTTTCTTACTAACTGGTTAAAGGTTGGCATATTCTCTCTCCTTTCACAAAATTATTATGCTAATATACACTACATCAGCATGCTTATTTATTATACACCTAAAAAATCCTATTGTCAAGCACTTTTTTTATTTTCTCAAAAATTTTTATGCTGTTTCATTGTTTATCTTTTATATTAAAAATAAATATGAATAATAAATTAAATCCTTAGGTATATAATTAAAAAGCACTTGCAATTTTCACTGAGATATGATATAATATTAAACGTTCTTTAATATTAATGTCTCTGTACCTCAGCAGGATAGAGGGTTCGCCTCCTAAGCGAAACGCCCCCGGTTCGAATCCGGGCAGGGACGCCATTGCTAGCCGATCAGGAAAATTCCTCGCAAAAAGTTTGCGAGGAATTTTTATATTGTGCAGCTTAGGATTAAATTTCGTAATCATAATGTTTAACTAAAAACTCGTTATCAATTTGAGATAACGAGTTTTTGAATTTATTGCAGATTAAACTTCCTTGTGACAACGTAATTATAGCAATCCACGAAATTACCCAAACACGCCAGCGGATGTGAACCATCCT
>JBJERA010000108.1:0-9874 GCA_051882035.1 Hominimerdicola sp. | reverse complement strand
GAAAGCTTCAATTCTCTGGATGGACGATGATGAACTTACCGTCGGCAAAGACTATCTTGTAAAGCTTGGTACGAAAACAATTCCCGCAATAGTTGCAGGAATTGATTATGCGGTTGACGTTAATACAGGCGAGCATATCAAGACTGAAACGCTGGGCAAAAACGGGATTGCGGTGTGCGACATTCTGCTTACGGAGGCAATCGTTGTGGATGTATTCTCTTCTCACAAAACTTTGGGAGAACTTATTCTTATCGACCGTGTAACCAATATGACTTCAGCTTGCGGAGTGGTTGAACAGCTTAGCGAAAAGAGTGATTTGTCATCTGAAAAAGCGTCATTTAAGTATGGAAACCTTTCAGCAAGAGGAGATATTTTTGAGGAGTTTTACTATGATATAACCAGTCTAAATGTTCTGAAATATCAGCCGGTAAAGGCAACCTATACCGTAGGTGATGAAATTCCGGTTCATGGCGAAAGCTATAAATATCCCGAAAGCTTTGACATAATCGTACTCCGTGACGGAGTTTCCATAAAGGTAAGAGATAGAAAGATTACTGAAATTATTCCGACAGAGGAATATTCCTACGGCGGAGTTCCTGTAATAAACGGAAGAGGTTTTGAGGTAAAGGCGGAGTCGGATACAGATGTAAAGCAGTTCCTGAAAGAGTATTCCGAATCGAATGAAAACAGCCAGAAAGAATTTTTTGAAAAGTGGGTACGTTTTGATACATACCGAAAGGTCATTATTCAGGGAGAGAAAAAATAATAGAATTTTTGGAGGGCGGATAAATTCCGCCCTAATTTTCTATGCATATTTTATAATATTCGGTTGACGGCGTGGGATTAGTGTGATATAATATACATGGTATATGAACAAATTGAAAATTTATGTTCAAATAGAGGAGTTGCTGTTATGAAAAAAATATTGTTTGTATCGTCCGAGTGTGTTCCTTTTATTAAGACAGGCGGTCTTGCAGACGTTGTGGGTTCTCTGCCGAAGTATTTTGATAAGAGATATTTTGATGTTAGAGTTTTCTTGCCTAAGTATGCCTGCATGGAGCAAAAATGGAAAGATATGCTCGAATATCAGACGCATTTTTATATGGATTATGCTGGCGAAAGCAGGTATGTAGGCATTCTGAAAACTGTTTATGACGGTGTGACTTTCTATTTTATTGATAATGAGTTTTATTTTTCGGGTGCAAAGCCATATGTTGAGCATCATTGGGATATTGAGAAGTTTATTTTCTTTGATAAAGCGGTTCTTTCAGCTTTGCCTCTTATAGATTTTTGTCCTGACGTTGTGCATTGCCATGATTGGCAGACGGGACTTATTCCTGTTTATTTGAAAGACAGTTTCAGAGGCGGAGAGTTTTTCAGAAACATGAAGTCTGTTATGACTATTCACAATCTGAAATTTCAGGGAAATGACAATGCGAAAAGGATTAAATATCTGTCGGGGCTGAGCGATTATTATTTCACTATTGACAAGCTGAGAACTGAGCAGGACGGAAATATGCTCAAAGGCGGACTTGTTTATGCTGACGCAATTACTACCGTAAGCGAAACTTATTCTGAGGAAATTAAGACTGCATTTTTCGGCGAGGGTCTTGACGGTCTGATGAGGGCAAGGTCTAACGATCTGCGTGGTATTGTAAACGGTCTTGATTATAATGTATACAATCCTCAGACGGATAAGTATATTAATGTGAAATACGGTTATGACAACGTACTTGAAAAGAAAATTCATAATAAGAGAGCATTGCAGGCAGAACTTGGCCTTTGGCAGAATGATAATGCGTTTATGGTTGGAATAGTCAGCAGGCTTACCGACCAGAAGGGCTTTGACCTGATAGCCTATATGATGGAAAGAATATGCAATCAGGGAATACAGTTTGTGATTCTGGGAACGGGGGATCGTAGGTATGAGGACATGTTCCGATATTTTGCAGGAAAATACCCCGGACAGGTTTCGGCAAATATCTATTACAGCGAGGCAATGTCCCACAAGATTTATGCCTCATGCGATGCTTTCCTTATGCCGTCGCTGTTTGAGCCATGCGGACTCTCACAGCTTATGGCGCTCAGATATGGAACTTTGCCTATTGTAAGAGAAACAGGCGGTTTGAAAGATACGGTTGAACCGTTCAATCAGTTTGAAAAAACAGGAACAGGTTTCAGTTTTGCAAATTACAATGCTCATGAAATGTACAATACCGTAATGTTTGCAAAGTATATTTACGATGACAGACGCAATGATTGGAACGGTCTTATCAAATCTGCTATGTCGAAGAATTTCTCATGGCAGACTTCCGCAGGAAAATATCAGGATATGTATGATTGGCTTTGCAGATAAAATATACCCGAGAAGAAATACAATCTTCTCGGGTATATTTTTATTTGAGTAATAAATAGTATTGTTTAATCCGCAGTTTTAATTTCAGCAGAAAGAATTTCTTCCTTACGGTTCAGAATATCATCTGAAAGCAGTGCCTTTTCAACTTTTTCAAATCCGATTCTCTTGATGCAGTCGGAAAATCTTTCTCCGCTGAATCCGTTTTCACGGAAAAAGAGTATTGCTTTTTCTACAATTTTTATAACTTCCTCACGGTCGGTGAAAACATGGGAGAGGAACACACCTCTTGCAAACTGTTTGCCCCATCTTCCTCCAATATAAATTCTGTAACCATTAGTGTAGTTATCATAAGCCTTGAAAGGACATTTGTTCATACAGCGTCCGCAGTGGTTGCACTTTTCCTCATCAATAGAAATTTTGCCGTCTTTAAGCTGAGAAGCTTTAATAGGGCAGTTCTTTTCAATTTGACAGACTTTACAGCCTCTGCACTTTGAAACGTCGACAGTAGGAACTCTCTGACCGATAATTCCCACGTCGTTAAGGTCAGGCTTTACGCAGTTGTTAGGACATCCGCCTACTGCAATTTTAAACTTGTGAGGAAGCTTTACGTCCTTGTAGCCAACGAAAAACTTTTCGTGAATTTCATTTGAAAGGTCAAAAGTATCGATAAGTCCGTACTGGCAGGTAGTACCCTTACATGAAACCACAGGACGAATCTTTGCACCTGTACCGCCCATTTCAAGTCCCTTTGACGCAACAAATTCTCTCAGAGGTTCAATATTTTCATAAGGAACTCCCTGAATTTCAAGGGAAAGTCTTGAAGTCATAGTAACTTCGCCTGAACCAAATTTTTTTGCAGCCTCAGCGGCAGCAGCACATTCGTCAGCGGTGATTTTTCCGTTTCTTGTAAGAATACGTCCGTTGAACTTGTCCTCAGTATTTTTATCATGAAGAAATCCAAGAGCCTTTACTCTTTTAATATCTTCTTTTGAAACCTTAGCCATAAAAAAACTCCTTTATAGTTTATTTTCTATTATATAATAACACAATATGTAATACTATATTTTAATTTTTTTCAATAATAATTCAAACATTTTTGGAAATTAATCATGCAATATGTTTTGATTAAGTATGCCCATGTGCTGATAAATTATGCAACTCTACGGAGCGTTTGTTGAAAATCTTGCGGAATTGAGCTATAATAAATACAGCAGCACAAAATTTGAATTGAGGAATTTAAAGGGGGCATTAAAATGGATTGCAGTAAAGTTGGCAGATTAATTCTTACTTTGCGAAAAGAAAAAGGATTTACTCAAAAAGCTCTTGCTGAAAAAATGAATATCAGCGACAGAACAATTTCCAAATGGGAACGGGGAATGGGCTGTCCAGATGTTTCGCTTTTGCACGAGCTTTCGGAAATTCTTGAAGTAAATATTGAAAAAATTTTATCAGGCGATTTAGAGCCTAACGAATCAGATGGAGGAAATATGAAAAAGATTAAATTTTATGTGTGTCCTACTTGCGGAAATATTGTATACAGTATGAGCGAAACTGAGGTTTCATGCTGCGGAAGAAAGTTAAGTCCATTAGTTGTTCAGGAAGAAAACTCTTCTCATGAAATAACAGTCAACCAAATCGAGTACGATTATTATGTGACAATGAACCATGATATGACAAAACAGCATTATATTTCATTTGTGGCATATGTTTCTTATGACAGCGTGCTTTTTATAAAGCTTTATCCCGAGCAGTCAGCAGAGGTTCGTTTCCCTCAGATGCACGGCGGAGATATTTATTTTTATTGTAATGAGCATGGTTTTTTCAGGCATAAAATGGGTTAATATGAAAAACGGGCGGATGTTATCCGTCCGTTTTCTGTTTAGCTTCAGCAGTCGTTTCAGAGTGTCTCTATTGAAATCATCGGGCAGACTGACAACTACGTTTCCTACAGACAAAGATATCTGTCCGTGTGATGTTGCGATATCCGGTTCAGGATCGACCGGAACAATCCCATGCTTTTCAACTTCGCCCGCACAAGGCCTTATGCACTCGATTCAGGCGGTAGTAGTAGGTTTTCTGATTGACACCATTCTCCAAACACCACTGTGAAACGCTCAAGCCGCTTTCATTTCTCCGCCTGACCATTTCGGCCCAATGTTTTATATTTACCTCGTTCTTGACTTTTGCTATCCCATTCATTCTCATCAACTCCAGTTCGAATTTGTTAGATAACTATATTTGGAGTTGGCTGGGTAGGGCGGGTACTTTATTGTCTTAAATATACACCGTTTTCCTCAATATAATTTTCTAAGTCCTCTTTGTACTCTAAGTCAAGAGGATCAGATGAAAAAGCCTTCAAAGCTTTCTGACCAATATCTTTACGATAATGTTCGCCCTCAAAATTAATCTTTGAAACAGCTTCATAAGACTTATCCAGAGCACCCTGCAAAGTAAGAGCATTGCAGGTAACTCCCAGAACTCTGCCTCCGCTGGTCAGGAACTTGCCATCTTCGTATTTTGTTCCTGCATGGTAGATAAATGCGCCGTCAACCTGCCCCTTATCATCCATGCCAAACATTTCAATGCCTTTTTTATAGCTTACAGGATAACCACCGCTTGCCATTACAACGCATGTGCAGAAACCTGTTTTCCACTTGATGTTTACATCTGCAAGAGTGTGATTATAAATTGCCTCAAAAATCTCACACAAATCAGCGTCAAGCATTGGAAGAACAACCTGAGTTTCAGGATCTCCGAAACGGCAGTTGTATTCAATCACTTTTGGACCATTTGGAGTAAGCATAAGTCCGAAATAGAGACAGCCTTCAAATGTTCTGCCCTCAGCGTTCATTGCGTTAATAGTAGGCAGGAAAATCTTTTCCATACATTCTTTTGCAATCTCATCAGTATAATAAGGGTTAGGTGCAACCGTGCCCATTCCGCCTGTGTTAAGTCCTTTGTCACCGTCCAAAGCCCTTTTATGATCCATTGAAGAAATCATCGGAACAATGGTTTTTCCGTCAGTGAAAGAAAGAACAGAAACCTCCGGACCGGTGAGATATTCCTCCACAACGATAGTAGAACTGCTTTCGCCGAACTGTTTGTCATCAATCATAGAGTGGATAGCATTGATAGCTTTCTCCTCGTTTTCTGCCAGAATTACACCCTTTCCAAGAGCAAGACCATCAGCCTTGATAACAGCAGGGTAGGTATTCTGTTCCTTTACATAAGCGATTGCGTCGTCACTATTTGTAAAAACCTCATATTTAGCAGTTGGAATATTATACTTCTTCATAAGGTCTTTTGAAAAAACCTTTGAACCCTCGATAATAGCAGCATTTTTCTTAGGTCCGAAAGTCATAAAGCCCTCAGCCTGCAATGCGTCAACCATACCTAGTACCAACGGATCATCAGGAGCAACAGCAACCATGTCAACATTCAGCTTTTTAGCAAGAGCAACAACGCCATCAATATCAGTAGCCGCAACATCGAAACACTCCGCATAGCGTGAAATTCCGCCGTTTCCGGGAGTGCAGTAAAGCTTGTCAACCTTAGGAGATTCCGCAAGCTTCATAATGATAGCGTGCTCACGTCCGCCTCCGCCGACAACTAATATATTCATTGAAAAACCTCCTTATCTGAGAATATTTTTTATAAATGATTATTCAGCAAAACTAAAAGTATTGAGTACATCCTCAAAATCAGGATATACAGTGTCATAAGAATCTGTTTGGGTAGTGAAAGAAATAATTACCTGCAAGCCATTGCCAAAGAACAAATACTGAGTAACTGTCTGCTCCAATCCATAAACGTCAGCGCTCATTTCAATAGTAGCTTTTAATGACTTATAACCATTAATTTTAACAGTTTCACTGCCTTTGTAGGTGCAGCCTGTCATGCTTGCATATTGTGATTCAAGAGAACTGTCAAGCAAAGAATAATCCATATCTTCTGTAAAAGCAGAAGCTTGAGTTACAATGTTGAAATTAGACATACCGTCAGCGTTGTACATAAAAATACAGTCAACCATAGAAGACATCTGATCTGCGCTTACATCAAGACCTGTATCCATATCTTCTGTGTATTCTGCAATATCATTGGTAGAACTTGAACGATCAGTCCACTTAGTTTCGTCAATGTTCAGCGTATAGCCATCGCCCACATAAACATCGCCCGAAACCTCAGTATCATTTTTACTTTCAGAGCTATCGTCCTCAGCAATAGATACTTCATCAACAGCCTCAGTTGTAGTAGTTGTTGATGTTTCTTCCTCTGCGGTAGTTGTTTCAGCAGCGGAAGTGGTTGTTGTTTCGCTTTTGCTTTCTGAATCGTTGTCCTTTGAGCAGCCTGCAAAAGCAAAAATCATTGTCATTGCAAGACAACCGGCTAGAATTTTTTTCATATACATTTTCTCCTTCAATTAAAATCTGTTAATCAAATTCCTTTTAACAGTAAAATAACTTAAAATACTATATTTATTGCGAGCAAATTTCTGCTTGTGTTCTCTTAGGCAGAGAATGTAAAATTAGATTATACCCTCTTTCGCACATTTCCTGAATTACTTCATAAGGCACGTTTTTATTGGGATAAACCGAATTCCAATGAACTTTATTCATGTAATATCCTTCAATAATCGAATCCTTGTAGAGCTCTCTGATATGTACATTAAAATCAGGTTCGCATTTTACAGTAATCAGCGTAAAATCACTGTCCTCACCGCAGAACGCACAAAACATTTTGCCTCGTATCATAAATCTCGTCCAACCCCATTCTTTCTTGAAGTCTTTCTCAACGCCTTTGTTAGACATGAGAAATTCTTCAAGCTGTGGGTAAAAATCAGAAATCTTCATTAGTGATGGAAAAGTCTGATACCTGTAAATGCCATAGCAATATTATATTTATTGCAGGTCATGATAACATGGTCGTCACGGATTGAACCGCCCGGCTCTGCAATATAAGCCACTCCTGACTTCTTAGCTCTCTCGATATTATCACCGAATGGGAAGAATGCGTCAGAGCCAAGACAAACGTCTGTATTCTTAGCAATCCACTCTTTTTTCTCCTCAGCTGTAAGAATTTCAGGCTTAACCTTAAACATTTTCTGCCATTCGCCTTCTGCAAGAACGTCCATGTACTCGTCAGAAATATATACGTCAATAGTATTATCTCTGTCCGGACGGCGGATATTATCGACAAATTGAAGTCCCATTACCTTTGGGTGCTGTCTGAGCCACCATGTGTCAGCCTTGTTGCCTGCAAGTCTTGTGCAGTGAATTCTAGACTGCTGACCAGCACCAATACCGATTGCCTGACCGTTCTTTACATAGCAAACGCTGTTTGACTGTGTGTATTTAAGAGTAATAAGAGCAATAACAAGGTCTGTTTTCTTGTCGTCAGGAATATCTTTATTATCAGTAACAATATTTGTCAGCATATCGTTGTCAATTTTAAGCTCGTTTCTGCCCTGCTCAAAAGTAACGCCGAATACCTGCTTTCTCTCAATTTCAGCAGGAACATAATTCTCATCGATCTTGATAATGTTGTAGGTACCTTTTCTCTTGGATTTAAGAATTTCAAGAGCCTCGTCTGTATAACCCGGAGCAATAATTCCGTCAGAAACTTCTCTCTGGATAAGCTTTGCTGTGCAAGCGTCGCATTCATCGGAAAGAGCAATAAAATCGCCGTAAGATGACATTCTGTCAGCTCCTCTTGCCTTAGCATAAGCGCAAGCCATAGGAGAAAGCTCGCCTAAATCGTCAACAAAGTAAATTTTAGACTCTGTTTCAGTAAGAGGTGTTCCGATAGCAGCACCGGCAGGTGAAACGTGCTTGAAAGAAGTTGCGGCACACATACCTGTTGCCTTTTTAAGCTCTCTTACCAGCTGCCAGCCGTTGAAAGCGTCCAAAAGGTTGATATATCCCGGTTTACCGTTAAGAACCTCGATAGGTAAGTCCTTACCGTTCTCCATAAAAACTCTTGACGGCTTCTGATTAGGGTTACAGCCGTATTTTAAAAGCATTTCATTTGCCATTATTTTTACCTCCTGTATAAATTGCTATTTTCATTTACAAGTTATTAACTCTGATATTTCTGTAATAAAGATCGTCTCGGATTTTAAATCCTTGCTTTTCCCAAAAAGAATTTCCGCTGCTGTTGTTTTTAAAAGCAACCAGAGCAATTTTATTTATTCCTTCGTTTTTTATTGCATTTAAAGCAAGGTTTACAAGTTTTGTTCCAATACCTTTGCAGCGAAAATCCTTGACTACAGCAGTATGGTGGATATAACCTCTATAACCGTCGTGACCTGCCATTATTGCACCTACAAGTTTATTGTTTTCTATTGCCGCAAAACTTGTATTTGGATTTCTTTGAAGATATTTTTCAAAATATTCTTTGGAGTCATCAGGATTGATTCCAACACCCACAGCATCATTCCAAAGCAGCATAGCGTCTTCATAATCCGATGGGAGCAAAATTCTGAATTCCATAAAATTACCTCATTATATACAAAACTGATTTAATTTACTTTGGCAATCAGTTATTTGGTATACTTATTCACAATCTTGGAAACAGCCTTGCCTGTTGCAATATCAATGTATCTTACAAACAAGGAAACCTTGTTGTCCTCGTTGAGATTTTCCCAAAGCTTGCTTGTAAATTCGTCAATATCGTTAGGAATTGAAACCTTTTTAGGCTCGCCCTCAAAGCTTGGGAGCGGATTTCCGTCACCCATGTATGTATGAATAAAATGTCCCACACCGTCAAGAGGGTTGGTATAAGTGAAAGTAAATCTCTCGCAACATTCAGGGTTTCCGTCAGCAGATTTGAGAATTGACATTGCATAATTATAATTACCGTTTTCAACGTGCATAATTCCCGAAATACGAGGAGTGTAGTTCGGAGCGTCGTCCTCATACTCTCTTGTTCTAAGTGACTGCTCAAAAGTCTGCTGTTTGTCCATAAGCTCGTAAATTGTATCAGTCTGGTCGCCGTTAGTAACAATGGTCTTGTTGCCAAGTACACGAACAGGTGAGTAGATGATAAGATGCGGGTCGGAAAGCTTTGAAGGGTCAGCAGCCTCAGTCTTTATTCCGTCAGCAGTTTCTGTAAAAACTCTGTTTCTTGAATTAACGCTTCTGCCCATGATAAAGTATGCGGTAACAGCGCTTTTTCCGTCCTCGGATTTACCGATCACAATACCTCTGCCAGGGTAAGAATTGCTTTTCAATTCTTCATAAATATCAATAGTTTTCATTTTTTGTCCTCCATATCGCCTAACAATAATACTTTATAAATAAAGAAAAAGGTTGTATAAAAATTAAATTTTTATTAACTTTTCACAATAATTATTATATACTTTTTCCTTAAATACCAGGATAGATATTTACTGCTTTAGTATTTTCATCCACTGTATCCAGCCATAACAATGTTTTAAAGTCATTAAATACTTTTTCTTCTGGAATTTTTGTTGCCATGAGTACCCCTACACCTACAACTTCTGATTCAAATTCTTGCATT
>JBJERA010000107.1:3886-9969 GCA_051882035.1 Hominimerdicola sp. | reverse complement strand
TCTCATATTCATACGCTGTTGCGTAGGTTCTGACTCTATGTGGACAGGTTCTCAATATTGCCCCTGAACTTCTTGCCTTTCATTTCTTTAAAAGGCTTTTGCTCATTTTTATTTTCAGACATTTCAAACGGAACACTTAACGTATTCCTGTCCAACCATTTCTGACTAAGCATTTTCTTTGTCTGAGATAACGGCAACTCTAAAACAGAAGATTCATAAGCATACGCATACGGATAAAGGGAAGTGCTTTTCTGTTCGCAGAAAGCAGCAACGCCGTTCTCATTGTATCCAACGAAAACGGCGTTATTTTTTATATCCTGATAGAGTATTTTATTGTCAAAGCAATATTTCAGCACTTCATGATTAATATTTCTTGTGTATGCTAAATAGGCATATACTCGTGTATATTGACTTTTAGTTGCCTCAGGAAGTTGAAACGGTTTCTTTTCTATCGCTTGCACTTGCGATTTTTCAAAATTATTTTTATAATAACTGTACTTGTTTATAACGACACCGCAGGCTGATTGAAAATCAAGATTTTCAATGCTTTGCAGCCAATCAAGTACGTTATTTCCGCCTATATTTCGTTCATTCCAATACCACCTCTTTCTGTTTCCTCTGATTACAAGGCTGTTATGTTCACGACAGCGATAATCAGAACCTTCTTTTTTAAACGTGTAACCATTTTGCTTTTCAAGGAAATCAATCATATCCGTTTCTCTTGCATTTGCAAGTTCTTCGGTTGTGTAACGAATAAATTCCCTTGATGATTTTTCCATAAAATCACCCCTTTCAGCGACCTCTTGAACATGAATAATCGTCAATTAATTCTTCCTGTTGTGATTTTTTCATGTATTTCTGATGAAAAGAATTGACAACCTTATTTTTAAGTTCTGCTGCACTTTCTTTGGTAATCGGCTTGAATACGGCACGATATTCTTTTTTTACTTGCCCGTTTTCGTCATAAACATATTGACCGTTTTCCCTGAGGTTTCTTTTTAACTTCGGCATATCTACATATTCGCCATATTGACCTGTTTTTATCTGAGCACCTTCGAGAACAAAACAGTCAGAAAATTTTACATTGGCAAGTCCTACAATATTATCCCTTTCAAACTGAGCTGAATTAACACCGCTTATTTTCATAGATGGTAAATTGTTATTGAACTCTGTTTTTTTCTGTCCGTTTTTTGCATTTTGATAAGCCTGAATAATTGATTTATCCAAATCCATTCGTGCCTGAGCAGTAGTCGGGTGAAAGATTTCTTTACGTTCACCTGTTTTTTTTATTATTTCCGGAAGAACAACGTATAAGCAATCGCTGTCCTTGCTTTTTATCTGCACATTTTCCAATGCGTATTGCCCATCGAAAACAATGTTAGCAAATCCTTTTAAATCACTCTTAGAAATTTTATTAGTATTTACTGTGATTTCAAGTTTCATAAGCATTCTCCTTTACTTAAAATGGTACTCCGCCATCGTTGATGATTTCTTCAAAATCCGATAAATCACCGATTGAAAGTGCGTCATTGGACGGCGGTTCAGGTTCTGAAACATACGGCTGTTGTTGGTACCCGCTATTTTGCTGATAACCGTTGTTTTGATAAGCATTATTTTGTGGTTGCTGCGGTTTGGGTTCACCTGTAAAGTTAGCACCATTTACAAAAACTTCTGTAACGTAATGTTTAGTACCATTCTTGTCATCATAGGTTCTTGTTCTGAGTTCGCCCTCAACGCAAATCATTCTGCCTTTACCGAAATACTTTGCAATAAATTCAGACTGCTGACGCCATGCAACACAGCTAATAAAATCGGTTTGTCTTTCCTCGCCTTGCTTTGCAAAATTTCTTTGAACAGCAACTGAAAACGTTAAGTACTGTATACCGCTTGGAGTATACTTGACCTCTAAATCATGAGTAATTCTGCCCATGATTATAACCTTATTAAGCATTTAAAAACCTCCTTGCAATAATAAAAGTCCGATTATTTTTATAACTCGGACTTTAATTCATATCATTAAAAGCATTGCCTTTTTGTTTTGGATTGTAATTTTGTATGATATTCATTTTCATACCGCTCTCTGATGTTATTTGCCTTTCAATCCTATATCCATTCTTTTCACAATAAATGTATAGATTGCTTTTCTTAAATGTTTCTGTTTCATCAATATCTTTAACTTTAAAGGTAGGTAAACTGTTTACAAAAGCGTTATCGTCAATGGTAATATCAAAGTTGTTACAGATAAATATCAATGTACCGCAATTTTTGAAAGCTCCTTTTCCTATATATGAAACGCTCTCAGGCAGTTCAATTATTCTTAACCTGTCACAACCCTCAAAAGCATATGAATTTATATTTTTGAGCTGGGCATTAAATGTAATGTATTCGAGATTGAAACAACCTTTAAAAGCAGCTCTCATTATTGCCGCTGTATTTGCAGGCAGCTCAATGCTTTTTAAACTTCTGCAACCGCTGAATGTTTCTTGATTTATTGATATAATATTGTCGGAAAATTCAATGCTTTTTAAAGTCCAACAGTTTTTAAAAGCAAAATCGCCTATTCGGGTTACTGTATCAGGCAATATTATATTTTCAAGCTTTTCGCAATTTTCAAAAGCGTAAGGCTCTATTATTTCAAGATTTTGCGAAAACCTTATTTCACTGAGGTTTACACAGTCCTTAAAAGCATAACCATGAATTTCTTTTACGCTCATAGGCAGACAAACCTTTTTAAGTTTCTTACAATTATGAAAAGCTGTATGCCCTATAATTTCAACTCTGTCAGGAACAGAAAACTCCTTTGATGTATTAACGTCAACATTTGAGATTTCCCCGTCTTTAATTATGTAAGGCTTACTTTTCGTTTTTTTCTTTCCAAAGAACATCATTTACACCTTCTATCTTTGTGTCACCGTGACACAGAACTATCTTCCCCGTGTGCATTCATCTTCCAGAACCATGACCTGCTCATTGGCTTGTTTTCTTTCTGACAGCTTTTCAGAAAACTTTTCGATAAGCTTAGGGTGAGATTTGCAATAATCAGACGATAACGCAGCACTTATTTCTTCATCAGAATACTTTTCTGAAACCTTACTAAGAGCCTTATTTAGCTTGTATTGGTTCTCAGAAACCTTGCTTTCGGATATTGCTGAATCAATAAATTCTGATGTCTTTTTTAACTCAGAACGTTCTTGAATCAACTTTTCATATAAAGCTTTATCAAGCTGATATTCTCTATACTTTTCAGGATCATTTCTTATATTATAAAAATTGCCTTGGTCTATTTCAAATCCATAAATGTGCTGCTGTTTATCTTCATTGCTCATTATATGCATGGTAGCTTCTGCAAAATCATTTGTATCAATATATCCTTTTTTGGCAGAGTCTGCAATTTCATTAAGCTGTGCAAATTCTTTGTTATGCTCAAACAAATCCGAAATTGTATCCTCTGCGTTGGTATATTGCTTGTTGTCTTATACATTTGAACCCCGTGGATCTTTTGATGACCTAATAGTATATTCATGAGCTAAATTTTCAGACTGTTTCTGAGTATTAACTGATTGTTTCAAACCATTAATCTCATTTTCAAGACTGGCGATCATAGTGCTAATTTGGGCAAGAAAAGGATATTTTTCATTAAGCTTATGCAGTTCATCCACGTTATGTAATACCTTGTCCTCTGAATTACGCTCAACAATATTCTCAGATAATTTTGAAATACCGCTACCATTTTCAATGTCTTTATTAATAACATCGGCAGTATTTTTCATTGCCTTATTAATTTGTTCATCATTTAATCTTGAATATGTAGGTGACAGCAAAGAAAATTTATTAAACTTCTGACCAAGCTTTTCAAGCTTAGGGTTAAGTTTTTCTGATTTTTCTGGATTTTCAGCAATAACATCACTCAATGCACTATATTTATCCGAAATACAAGCACAGGTGCTTTTGTTTAGCCTATCCATTGCTTCTGCAAAGTTTTTCTTACGTTTTTCATTATTTAAAATAGTAAAACTCTTTACTGTATCACTAAGAGCAATATTACGTTCCAGCTTGTGACCAATTTTCTCGGATTCTTTATCAATTTCAGATATTCGAGTCTTGTGAAATTTAATTTTTTCTTCTCTACTCGGAATTTTTCTCTCACGAATATCCTTGATTTTTTTCTCATTACGTTCGATAAACGATTTTACACTGGGTATGTTCTCAGCCAGTATATTAAGCATTTTATTCATATCTTCAAGCTTATCCGCTTTGGTTGCAAGCTTTTCAATTTTAGCTTTATTCTTTTTAAGTTTTGATATCTGAGTATTACGCTTATCATTAAGCGTTTGAAGTCGGCTTTTATGGTATTCCGCTTTTGCATTAAGGAAAGGCAAAAGCTTATCATGCTTAACTACCTCATAAAACTGCGTATTTTCCATTTCAGAAACTTGTTCCAGATTTTCAACATTTGTATTTTCCATAATATAAACCTCCTATTTTAATTATGTGTCACCGTGATACATAAATTATAAACTTCCAAGTTCTTTTAAGCAGTTCTGACATACAGTTCTGCCTCGATACTCAATCAAGTTTTCTGATGAATTACAGAACATACAAGTTCGCTTGAATTTTTGAAGAATTATTTTATCGTCCTCAACATAGATTTCCACAGCATCATTTGTATTCCAATCCATTCTTTGACGATACTTTGACGGAAGTACGATTCTTCCAAGTGAATCAATTCTTCTTATCTTTCCTGTTGTATTCATACCAACCCTCCTTTTCAATTTAAATAAATTAAAAGCACCTTACTGATATAAAGTGCTTTTTATTTCTTGAATGTTTGCATACATATATCCATCTTTTTCAACACCTTTTTGCCTGTCATCATCAGTACGGAGCGGCAACCCTCCGCAGACAGCCGTCCGATGAAGAACGGCTGTTTCGACTGTTAAAAATAAAGTCTGTCATGCGTGACAGACTTACGAAACAAAAAGACACTCAACAAAATAGTTAAGTGTCCAAAAACAGTTATATTAACCTGATTCCGCAAAACTCAAAATGCCGCAGCAAGTCTTAAATCAGTTTTGCGGAATCAGGTAAATGATTAATCCCCGAGTCAAGAAAAATGACTCGGGGATTAATATGTGTAGGTTGGTTATTAGATGATTACTCTTATTCGATATCTTCAAGGATTTCTGTGATTTCAAAAGTTTTAGTAACTTTTCCGCTGTAATTGCCTCTGCCTGCGATAATAATAGAAGCAGTTCCTACTTCTATATTGTCAGCGTAACGAATTACATAATCTGTACCGTTTACAAGAGTATTTTCTCCATCAGTAATTGTAACCTTTGGTTTAATCTGAGAACCGGTATATTCATAGCTGTTTTTTGGAATAGTAATTGTACAGTTTGAAATATCAGTTGTAGTTTCTGTGATTTCAAATGTATATGTAACTTTTCCGCTGTAATTGCCTCTGCCTGCGATAATAATAGAAGCAGTTCCTACTTCTATATTGTTAGCGTAACGAATTACATAATCTGTACCGTTTACAAGAGTATTTTCTCCATTGGTAATTGTAACTTTTGGTTTAATTGGAGAACCGGTATATTCATAGCTGTTTTTTGGAATAGTTATTGTACAGTTCGAAATATCAGTTGTAGATTCTGTGATTTCAAATGTATATGTAACTTTTCCGCTGTAATTGCCTCTGCCTGCGATAATAATAGAAGCAGTTCCTACTTCTATATTGTCAGCGTAACGAATTACATAATCTGTACCGTTTACAAGAGTATTTTCTCCATCAGTAATTGTAACCTTTGGTTTAATCTGAGAACCGGTATATTCATAGCTGTTTTTTGGAATAGTTATTGTGCAGTTTGAAATATCGCTTGTAACAAAATGAATGGTAGCATCGGTTAAAGCAGTATTGTAATCACTAATATCAATATTATCCCATTCTTCTTGTGTTGCTGTGTAGTAGACGTCGGACATACTTGAACAATTATTAAAAGCAGAATTACCAATAGATGTAACAGTAGAAGGCAAATTAACTGTTGAAAGAGCCGAACAACCACGGAATGCATAATTTCCTATAT
>JBJERA010000107.1:0-3786 GCA_051882035.1 Hominimerdicola sp. | reverse complement strand
GTTAGAACTATTTTGAATATAATCTAAATCTACCGGCATTGTTACCTTGGTTAAGCCTGTACAATCTTTAAAAGAACGTTTATTTAATTTTGCGATTGTGACAGGTATCGTTAAATCTGTTAAAGCGGTACAAGCTTCAAAACATCCTTCTGGAATTTCCGTTATATTTTGAGTAAAATTCAATGTTGCAAGACCTGAACAACCGTAAAAACTAAATTCACCTAATGTTTCAAGTCCAACTGGAAATTCTATTTGTGTTAGTTCTGTGCAGTGGTTAAAAGCCTCTTTGCCAATAGATTTTAATGTAGACGGCAAATTAACTGTTGAAAGAGCCGAACAACCACGGAATGCATAATTTCCTATATGTGTAATACCTTCGTCAAATGATACTGTTGTAAGTTTGTTTTTTGCAATATATTGCAAAGAATTCGTCCAATATAGTTGATTATCACCGGAATAATTAACAAAATCTGTCATTTCATTTGTTCTTCCAACAGTATATCTGATTTCTTCTACGTTTGTACAGCCAGTAAAAGCGTCATAGTTAGAACTATTTTGAATATAATCTAAATCTACCGGCATTGTTACCTTGGTTAAGACTTTACAGTCTGCAAAAGATTTTTGTTCTAATTCAAGCACTGTATCTGGTATGGTCACTTCTTCCAAAGCAATACAGTTATAAAAACACGACTTATCTATTCTGATAATTCCATCAGGTATAGTTACTTTTTTTATAAGCTTGTTATTAGCCCAGCCGTTATAGCCATAGAACATAGAATTTATCCAAAGGATATAAGTTTCTCCTGTATGAGCATGGAATATTGCACTTCCTAAATTTCCAATGCCATCTGCCTGATAGAATAAATTAAACAGAGTTTCAATATCAGAACCTAAACGGGATAGCGACTGCATTTGGTCAGAAATATCATTTCTTGCACTTACCAAATTGCTGCGACTAGCTACTTCTATATCTGTTTTATTTTTTATGGAACTTATAAGGGAACTATTTGAATTTAACCAAGATTTAAATTCATCAGAATCCATACCTGCAGTATCTGACAAAGCATTATCAATTTTTATTAGAAGATTATTTAAATCTTTATAACTGTCTGTGGACATCAACACCAGGTCTTGTGTAGCATTTACAGCTGTTGTAAACTTCCAGAGTTCAGGCATCAAAATATTTATCATAACCTTTTCAGATAAAAGAGGATAATCCTCGGCAACTCTCTGTGCATATTCAAAAAAATCAGATTTAGTTGATGATGCTAATTTTGCCGCAACAAGTCCAAAAATAAATCTGTTTTTATTAGTATTGTAAGATTCCTGAGAATCAGCCAATAGTTTTAATGTAGATACCCAACTATCATTTTCTGGCAATCCGGCATAGTCTTCACCTGTGATAGATTTAAAACGTTGTTCAAAATTTTCAAAAACATCATCACTCATATCCAATTCGCAATCTACGCCAAATCTGCGGAATCCCCAATCGCTCAAAGGCAGTGCAGAAATAACGTCACCAGAATTGTTATAGTTACGAATGTTTGTGATAGTAGTATTTGCATTTTTACTTACAGCAGGACAAGCGAAATTATATCCAAAAATATGATTTCTGGTTACATATTGTCTGTATGTACTGGTACAGGAAAGCTTACCTGCAACGATATTTGCAACAGCTGCACCTCTGCTGTGACCGGTAGTCAGGACAATTGTATGATCTTTGTCATAATTAGAACTTGCCGCTGCAAGTTCATTTGTAATGGAAGTCATGACCTCGTTTGCTGCTGTATAGAAACCAGTATGATTACTTCCAGTTCCCATGTTAAAATTACTGAACCATTCGCAGTTACCGCTAGTTCCTCGAATTGGAACAATGAATACATTATATTCTTCTCCGTTATAAGTTACCTGCTTATTGGCAATAGTATAAGCTACAAAATCATTATCGTCATAAGTAGCTGTTCGGGAATAATTATAGGACGTATACGAAAATCCCATATTTTCCAAGCAAGAATGTATCGTTTCTTCATTATACGCAGACATAGCTAACGAAACAGAAACTTTTGCTAAGTCAGAAGATTCCTCATCTGCGTCCGAAATAAACATTCCGTCATTATAAGTGAATTGGAATGAATAAGTCCGATCCTCCCCCTTGTAAGAATATCCTACTTGCATATCATCAAAACTTTTTAGTGGCGAAATATCTTCTGTTGTATCTTCTGTTGCAGCTTCTGATGAAATAATAAGATGCTTGAACAAATCACTGGCATTTTCACCTAATGGTGTTGCAAGAGAAGTCATCACCATTGAGAATGACAGCACTCCTGCAATTATTTTCTTTGATTTCATATTTTTTCTCCTATTTTCTTATTTAAGGTAATACTGCACAACCGCAACTAAATCCCAGGGATACAGTAAAAACCGCATACTCGCCCCATATTCTATCCGCAAGGTGCACTTTATCAAGCCAGCAAGCTTTTTGGTCAGCCAGATAAAATGAAATAGTTGTTTAAAAACTCCGAAAACGTGCTTTTCCTTTGAACGAACAGTTGATTTGCTGAATTCCCCGATTTCGAATACAAGTGCTACATTTTTTAGAGCAATTCTTTTTATCCGTTTTCGCATTCTGCATCGCCGAACGGTGTTGTTTGTACTTTCGTCATGTCTTGTCTGTATTTACAAGTTGTTCGGTGTTGCCTTGGTGAGTTTCGCAAAATCAGGTCTTTATTAATTGGATTTAGTATTTTTGTCCATTTTAACCTTATACAATACATTATATCATTTATCGAATAAAAGAAATATTCTTATTTTTCACAAAAATAAACTTACTATTTGTTAATCAAGCACTAATAATTGTATATTTTAACAAAACACTGAAAATATGTTGATAATCGTCTGTAATACTAAACCGTTTCAATTTTTTAACCACCTAGTCCCACCCCAAGAGGTATCAAACTTGTACCTCATAGTGTTCAAATCGGTAAGCTTGATGTTGAGAAGATTAGGGTTAACACCTGATTCCGCAAATCTCAAAATAATTGAAATCCTTTAAAATACCAATGTAATGCTTTTTGAATCACTTTATGCAAGCCTATTTGCTTGCACCCATCGGGTGAAAAATCTAACACTTACAGAATGTCTATTATACGTCGATGTTTCGGTGTTTATTAGCTTTTTTTCAGTTGTGAACTTTGCGGAATCAGGAAATCATTTTGAAACAAAGGAAGGTATGTCAGTTTATATTTCTTGTCATTCATTTATCTTTCTCCTTGCAGCTGAAAAAACTTCGTCATGCGATAATCGAATTTCTGTATTTTCGGCTTGATAATCGGCTTCGGTAAGTTTTGCTTCAATGGGGTTAGTAAGCTTTGAATATTCTTCAATGCTCATAACTACCATAGCTCCATATTCTTTTTTGGTAAGATAAACGGGTTGTCCTGAAGATACGTCTTTTTCAATTTCAGTAAACTTGTTTCGTAAATCTGAGATAGGTCTTATATTAATCATGATAACACCTCCAATAATATTATATCATTATTTTATCATGAATTTATCATTATGCCAAGTTTAGTATTCCTGTCCTGCCTGTCATCATCAGTACGGAGCGGCAACCCTCCGCAGACAGCCGCCCGATGAAGAACGACTGTTTCGACTATTTAAAATTCAAGTCTGTCATGCGTGACAGAATGTTTTTATCCGTCAGAAGAAAAAATCAATCATCTTTTCTTTTTCTGACAGTCATAGCAGCACAAACACCGAGAAGTGCAAGCGGAATTGCTGAGAATA
>JBJERA010000106.1:0-2409 GCA_051882035.1 Hominimerdicola sp. | reverse complement strand
AGATTCAAGCGGCTCTTGATTATGCCAGAGATAACGCTGCCGACGATAATATGGTTAAGGTTTACATTCCGACGGGAACATACTTGCTGAGAACCAGGCTCACTGTTTACAGCAACACATGGATTTACTGTGAGGAGGGAACTGTTTTTAAGAGATGCACGCCTAACGGGCCTCTGCTCTGCTCCGCAAGCACTCAGGTCGGCGGATATGACGATACTAGAAACATTATCATCGAGGGAGGAACCTGGGACGGAAATACTGATGAATACAGAAACCTTGTGGGATTTTCCAATATAAGGTTCGCTCACTGCAACAATATTCTTTTTAAGAATATGAATATTATCAACAATCAGGGCGGTCATCACCTAGAAATCGGCGGAGCAAAGGAGGTTACTATCGAGGGCTGTTCTTTTTCGGGATATTTTGATTATTTCGGAAACAACAAAGAGGCTATTCAGCTTGATATTATGAACAGCGAAAGTATTTTTGTTGGATATGCACCTTATGACGATACAAGCTGTGAAAATGTTATTATCAGGAACAATACTTTTTCCGATATTCCGAGAGGACTTGGCTCTCATTCGGCTACGGTTGGAGTTTATTACAGAAACATCACCATAGAAAACAATACTTTCACAAATATGTCGCATATTACCATGATTATGTATAATTACAAAAACTGTACGATTAGAAACAATGTGATAAACGGCTGTGTAAGCGGAATTGAACTAAAAAATATGAGCGGACATCCTGATAACAATTTCCATGCTCCTGCTGTATCAGACAAAATGGATATGTTGCAGTATATTTCGCCGTTCTCCGACACGATTATCGAAAACAATCAGATTACTACTGACTATCATGGTGAAGAAGGCTATGCAACAGGAATTATTATCAGCGGCCAAACGGTTCAGAATGCAAATAATGTTCCTGACGGTGAGTACAGTATAAGCGGAGTTATCATTTCAAATAATGAAATTAATACAGTCGGTGCAGGAATTACGCTGAATCTTGCTATGGATACTATTGTAAGCGGGAACGATATTTATTTCAACAACGGCAGACAGCATTTTTCTGACAAAAATGATATTAACATGGGTGACTGTACAAACGTTACTGTTTCGGACAATTTTTTAAGTTCTTCAAGCAAATATGGCATTACTATTCATAGCGGAAGCGAAAACACTATTTCGGGAAATACAATTCAGAATACCGCTAGCATTGCTATAAACATGGCAAACTCAAGTCTTTCAAATATTATCAGCGGAAATAATATTTACAACTCAGGGCATCACGGAATTTATATAACTTCCGGATCTTCCGCTGATATTAATACAAATTTTATTGACAACGCTGAAAAAAACGGAATTGTTTGTTACAGCAATACCAAATGTACGGTGCAGAATAATACTGTTAATTACAGCGGTTATCATGGAATTTCAATGGAAAAAGTACAGTCGGGAACGATTTCTTCTAATATAGTAGAAAATTCTGCCAAAGACGGAGTTTTGGTTTACAATTCATCGGCTAACGTTACCGTTTCTGATAATAAAATTACTAATAACGGCAAAAACGGCATTACTGTCTGCAAAAATGTCACCAGCGGAATAAAGCTTTTGAATAATACAATAAAAAATGCATCTCAGTTTGGCATAAGCGTAAATACTAATGCAAAGGCATATATTTCAGGAAACATAATTCAGAACACTAAAAGTCACAATATTGCAGTCAGTAATGATTCTTCCGTTACTGTTCCGACAGTAACAAATGTCAAAGCCTTGCAAATTACACCTTCCAGCGTGAAAATTTCATACAATAAAGTATCCCCTACCGCTGTTTATGAGATTTACCGAAAAACAGCATCGGGCAGTTACCAGCTTATAAAGACCACTACGGCTTTAAGCTGCACCGATAGCGGACTTGCATCAGGAACATACAACTACAAGGTAAGAGCTTATGAAACTACAAGCGGAAAAAAGACTTACGGAAATTATTCTACCGGTATAACCTTTAAAGCAGGCAGCAAGACAAGCATACAGGGTGCAGCTGTCACAACAGCCGGCAGCGTTAGCTACACAGGAAATCCTGTTACACCGTCATTCACAGTGAAAAAGGACGGCAAAACCCTTACAAAAGGTACAGATTACACCATTTCCTATTCTAACAATATCGAAGTAGGAACGGCGAAGGCCGTTATCACCGGCAAGGGTAATTACAAGGATTCAGTTACAGTTAATTTTACCATTGTACCTAAGAAACAAAGTGTTACAAGCGTTACCTCAACATCCAACAAGATTTCATTCAGCTGGAAAAAGAGTGACTACGCAGACGGATATGAATATCAGGTTTCTACCTCCCAAGATTTTAATAAAACGTCCGTTTTAAGCATAAATAAAAATACTACTACGT
>JBJERA010000105.1:0-10062 GCA_051882035.1 Hominimerdicola sp. | reverse complement strand
CTTTCTGAAATTTCGTTTACATATTCAAGGTTAAGGTCAACTCCGCACTCATGAGCAATAGCAGGCAGGTGAAGCATTGAGTTTGTGGAACAGCCAAGAGCCATATCCATAGCGATAGCGTTATGAAAAGCCTTTTCTGTCATAATGTCACGAGGTTTGATATTCTTTTTAACAAGCTCCATGACCTGCATACCTGCGTGCTTAGCAAGCTTTAATCTTTCTGAATAAACAGCAGGAATTGTACCATTGCCTTTAAGAGCCATACCAAGAACCTCAGTAAGACAGTTCATTGAGTTAGCAGTATACATTCCCGAACATGAACCGCAGGTAGGGCAAGCCTTGTTCTCAAATTCCTCAACATCTGAAAGCTCGAACTTACCTGCATTATATGTGCCAACAGCCTCAAACATACTTGAAAGGGAAGTCTTATTGCCCTTAACGTGACCTGCAAGCATTGGTCCGCCTGAAACGAAAACAGTAGGAATATTCAGTCTTGCAGCAGCCATAAGAAGTCCCGGAACATTCTTGTCGCAGTTAGGAACCATTACAAGAGCGTCGAAGTGATGAGCAAGAGCCATACACTCAGTTGAATCGGCAATCAAATCTCTTGTAACAAGAGAATACTTCATGCCCTGATGTCCCATAGCGATACCGTCGCATACAGCGATAGCAGGGAATACAACAGGAGTACCGCCTGCCATTGCAACGCCCATTTTAACAGCGTCAACAATCTTGTCGATGTTCATGTGTCCCGGAACAATTTCGTTGTAGGAAGAAACAATACCAACTAACGGTCTTTCCATTTCTTCCTTAGTCATACCTAATGCGTTGAACAATGAACGCTGAGGAGCCTTGTCAACTCCCTCACAGAAAAAATTACAATCTTTACATTCAGACATTTTTAGTTACCTCTTTTAATCATTTGTTATAGTTTCGTTGTAGGTTTCAACAACATGGTCAAGAATTTTCATAAGCTTGTTTTCTAAGGGAGTACCTATAACATCGTTGCAGTAAATCATTGAAAAGCCTACGGGATTTCTGTCGATTCCTCTTTCCACTCCATAGAAATAAACGGTCTGACCAAAGTAATCGGTTTTCTTTGCTTTGAAAAGTGCTTTATCGTTCGGATCGTCAACAGACTGAAAATCCGAAACTCCACTGACTTTTCCGCTGCTTCTGAATTCCTTGACAGCATTGTAAGCGTAATCTTCCGGAGTAATGCAGAAAACAGGGCGTTCAAGGCTAAAATCTTCGTCAGCCATATACATATAACAGCTTTCAGGTTCTGCATTGCTGTCAAATTCGGAAAAGTTTTCGGGAATTTCAAAATGTGTTTTTATCAATGTATTGCTGTCTGCACCATCATAAAAAGAGTTTTCTGCGATTTGCATATTACCAATAGGTTCGCTTCCGCTTGCAAGCACCTCCTGAGGAGTTGTTTTTGCGTTATTTACAGCAGGCTTGTTATATGGTTTTGCAGAATTAGAAACAGCAGTCTGTCCAGATTTTGAGCTTGAGCTGTTTGAATTGTTGATTTTGCCGTCGTCAAGAAAATCTTCGGCAATTTTTACAGCCTTAGAAATTTTATCGAAAAGTCCCATACATACTCTCCTTTTTACTTTTTGCTGAGTCCTAAGAAAGCCGCACCGATAATTCCTGCGTCATTTCCAAGCTCTGCAATTACAATTTCTGTATTTTTATTAGAATTTCTTGTGTATACTTCCTTTTCAACCAATTCTTTTAAAGGTAAAAGCAATGGATCTCCCTCGTTGCATACTCCTCCGCCTATGCAGAGAATATCAGGCTGGAAAATATTAATTGTATTAGTAATTCCGCAAGCAAGATACTTAATATACTTATTAACAACTTCCTTAGCGGTTTTGTCACCTGCTCTCATACCGATGAAAGCGGTTCTTGCAGAAACCTTGTAGCCGTTTTCCTCAACAACTTTCCAAAGCTTGCTTTCCTTATCCTCGTCCATAGCCTCTTTGGTCATTCTGATAAGACCGGTTGCAGAGGAGAATACCTCGAAACAGCCGTAACGACCGCAGGTACATAAAGGCCCATTAGGATCAATAACGGTATGACCGATTTCTGCACCTCCGAAGTTTGAACCGGAGTAAATTTTTCCGTCAATAATAATTCCTCCGCCAACTCCCGTACCAAGAGTAATGCAGACAGCGTCCTTAGCGTTTTTGGCAGCTCCTGCAACGTATTCGCCGTAAGCCGCCGCATTAGCGTCATTTTCAACATAGCAAGGCTTGTCAATATACTTCTGCATAAGCTCAACAATAGGCAGATTTAAAAATCCCAGATTGTTTGAATATTCAATAATTCCCGTATCAGAATTTGCAGTACCCGGCGTGCCGATACCAACAGATTCAATATCGTCAATTTTTAGACCTGCTTCCTCAACAGCCTGCAAAGCAACCTTTGCCATATCCTCGCAGATTTCCTCAGCAGGTCTTGGCAAAGCTGTTTTGGTAGAAGTCTTTGAAACAATCTCAAAGCTTTCGTTAACCACTCCAGCTTTGATGTTTGTACCTCCGAGGTCTATACCAATATAGTATTTCATAAGTCTTTCTCCCTTATTTTTATTAATTTATAGCTTGCAAAATTAATCAATTTTTGTAAGAATAAATTCGCACTTACCTTCTATTGTGTACTTTCCTGTGCCGGCTGTAACAAATACGCTGTCGCCCTTTTTAGCCTTAACTGCATCGTCAGTAATGATTTCAGGCTCGCCGTCAAGAACAAGAATGCTGTTGAATGACTTTTCATCAGCTTCAAGAACAGCCTTTGATTCTACATTTACTCTGTATGTTGTAAAATAATCGCACTTGGAAAGAAGTTTGATGGTATATCCGTCCTTCTGTTCAACAGGAGTTTCAGGATAAGCCTTTGCAGGACCGAGAGTTGTAACGTCCTTAGCCTTTTCAACATGAAGTTCTCTTGGCTTGCCGTCTTTGCCAACTCTGCCATAGTCGTAAATTCTGTATGTAGTGTTGGAATTCTGCTGAATTTCAGCAATAAGGATACCCTTTCCGATAGCGTGTAGAGTACCTGCCTCAATGAAGAACACGTCGCCTTTCTTTACAGGAACTGCATTTGTAACTTCAAGAAGTGTATTGTTTGCAATTCTCTCGGCAAATTCGTCCTTAGAAATCTCATTCTTGAAACCGTAAAGAAGTGTAGCACCCTCGTCGCAGTCAACAATATACCACATTTCAGTTTTTCCGTATTCGCCCTCAACCCTCATAGCGTATTCATTATTAGGGTGAACCTGAACGGAAAGATTATCCTTAGCGTCTATAAGCTTGATGAGAATAGGAAAGTTCTCAAATTTTTCGCAGTTTGTACCCAGAACAGATTTGCCGTTCTTTTCGATATATTCTGCCAGAGTCATGCCTGCGCATTCGCCGTTGGCAACAATGCTGTTTCCGTCCTTATGACATGAAAGCTCCCAGCTTTCAGCAACCTTATCAAAATCACAATTCTTGCCGTATTCGTCACGAAGTCTTGTGCCTCCCCAAAGATAGTCCTTAAAAGCAGGTTTCAATTTAATAACTGACATAAAAATACCTCCAAAAAATTATAGTATACCAATTATTATAATAGCATATTTTAATAAATAAGTCAACATAATTCCGTCGGGTTTAATAGGCTTTTGAAGAACAGTGAAATTGCACAAAAAAACGGTACTGAACAATCAGCACCGTTTGATAAAAATTATTTCTTAACCTTTTTCTTTGAAACGTATTCACCTGTTGTAACGTCAAATGCTTTGTTGCTCTTTTTGTTAAGGATAATGAATACAACAGCGATACATAAAACAACGCCTGAAACAATACCTACAATAATCCAAAGAATATTGCTTTCGCTTTTTGATGAATCATCACTATCTGCTATTACACGAGAGCCTTTTTCAAGACAATTCGTAGCTGAGAAGCCTGTGCATTTAATAGTTGACGCAGAAGCCGCTTCCACGTTCAGCTTGCTCATCAAAGTAAAATCATCAGTACCGTAGGCCTCAACAATATCATCATATGTAAAAACAGCAGTTTTTCCGTCATCGGATTTAGCGTCTACAATCTCCCAAACTCCGCCTGTACTGTCCTTTTTTGGTGTGTCAGGGTTTTCCCAGCTTTGAACAACAAGTTCAACATGATTAGAACCGGATTCAACGCTTTCGTCAGCCGCAGTAATCTCGTATGTTATGATAATTTCAGAATCTTTTGTAAGCCTTGAAGCATCAAACTGTTCATAAGACAAGCTTGCAGACTGCTGACGGTTACCGTTTTCCTCAACTCTAGCCTCCTTAGCATCGCCGATGCTAATTGCAATAGTAGACAAAGGTTCCTCGGCAGAAACAGCAATAGCCGAAGAAAAAACTGAGGTTGCTGCAAAAGCAGCGGCAAGGGCTGCTAATACAATCTTTTTAATTTTCATAGTGTGTTACTTCCTTTTCTCTAAATTGATACCGCAATGTGTGCGGTTCACCTTTTCTCCGATACATATTATAACATTTATATTTTTGCAAGTCAATGAAGAATAATTTAATAACTCACTTTCTAAATTTACGATAATTATACCTTGAATTTGTGGGGATTTTATGTTATTATGTATAAGTAACCGTTTGAAATTTTCTAGGTCTTATAGAAAAATATTGCTAAATCATGTATTATTTAAGACGTAGAAATTAAGGTTAAAATATTTAAGATGAAAGTAGGTGCAAAACTGCATTTAAATGTTGTAAATTTTTTGTTAACTGAAAATGCAGTTAAAGTATTATGAAGATAATGGCGGTTGATTACGGCGATGCAAGAACAGGTCTTGCAGTGTGTGATAGAACAGAATTTCTGGCATCGCCAATCGGAACAGTTGAGGAAAAAAATGCTCAGATTCTTGCAATGAAAGTCGCTCACATGGCTGAACAATATGAGGTCGGTGAAATAATCGTCGGGTTGCCTGTCAATATGAACGGCTCGAAAGGACCAAGGGCAGAGAAATGTCAGGCTTTTGCTGAATTGCTTAATCAGCTTACTGAAATTCCTGTAAATATGTGGGACGAGCGTTCCACAACAGTTACGGCTCATCAGATTTTAAATGAAACAAATGTCAGAGGCAAGAACAGAAAAGCTGTTATTGATACTGTTGCCGCAACAGTAATTCTTGAAGGCTATTTGGATTACAGAAGAAAAAACAAGGCTAATCAGGAGTAATTTTGTCCCTTTCGGTTTTTTTCTTAATAAGCTCATTTATTCCTGACAAGAGTAGAAAAACGGCGAATATTTTGCCGAGAAAAGTCGAACTTATGTTATTCGCCAGAATACTAAAAATGATTACAGAGAATGTCCCTGCTATTACTGCGGGGACAATTTTTTTCCACTCTATAAGGTTATTTTTCGTGTGGAGAATAAGGCTGATTATAGCTATGGGAATGAAAAAAACAAGATTAATACCCTGAGCCTCTATCTGCGAAAAACCTGCAAAAATTGTCAGATATATTATCAGCACCATTCCTCCGCCAAGTCCCAGTGAGGCGAAAACTCCCGTAAGAAATGAAACTATACATATAGTAACTATGTTCATATTTTATGACCTCAAAAACATTCTTATTCCTGCTATTATCATTATTATTCCGAAAATTTTGTGGAGATTTTTGTCGGAAAGCTTTTTTATAAGTTTTGCTCCCACAAATGTGCCAACTATTCCGAGAGGCACAAATTTTACCGCAGTGCTTATATCTATACTTCCCCCTGCAAAATAAACACATCCGCTTATTACTGAAAGAAAAAGTGTCAGAGCAATGGAGGTGGCGTGAGCCTTTTTCGCTTTAATTCCGCTTTTTTCAAGCATTGGTACGGCAATCATTCCGCCGCCGGAACCGAAAAGTCCGTTTGCTATTCCTGCCAGCAGTCCTGTTATCCAAAAACAGTACTTTTTCAGAAATTCACTCATAAAAAAATCACCCCGTACTATTATTAGCACGGGGTGACAATTTATTCAAATCAATCAATTTCAACCATAATCTTTTGGTCTTGACGGGAGGCACCTGCACGCATTACAACACGGATTGCCTTAGCAATTCTGCCTTGCTTGCCGATAACTCTGCCCATGTCCTCCTGAGCAACATGAAGGTGGTAAAAAATTACGCCCTCATCGTTTGGTTCGTCAACAGTTACCTCAATGGCACTCTTGTCCTCAACCAGCTCTGAAACTATGGTTTCAAGTAGTTTTTTCATAAAAAAATCTCCATTCTCCCACTAAAATGCGGTGTTCCCACCGATAAACCAGTAAGGCTGGCGGTGGGATAGGTGCCTTACTGATTAAAAGTACGGATTAAAGAGTACCGTTCTTTTTGAGAATAGTCTTAACTGTGTCAGTTGGCTGTGCGCCCTTTGCAATCCAAGACTTAGCCTTTTCGTCATCAACCTTGATAACAGATGGCTCCTTAGTTGGGTCATAGTAACCGATCTCCTCGATGAAACGACCGTCTCTTGGGTATCTTGAATCAGCAACAACAATACGATAAAAAGGAGCCTTCTTAGCACCCATTCTTCTCAGTCTGATTTTTACTGCCATTATATTCACCTCCGAAAAAATATATAATTATATATCAATGCAATTTGCATAGATTATCACAATTCTCTGAAAATTTCAATAACAGGAACAAATCCCAAAAGGATAAATATGATTCCTAATATGATATAAAATATTTTAGCTCCTTTAAACCCGAACATATCAACGAAGGGTTTTGCTTTGCGGTTTTCGAAAAACCATTTTGCCTCTTTTAAGGAAGAAATCAATGTAAATAAACCGACGGCAAACATTACGAGTGCCATAATAAAATAGTCTTTCATTTTAAATCTTCCTCAATATTTTTATCTATATTTTAAAAAGTAGCTTTAACAACAATTCCATCTTTAAGAATAGTGTATACATCCCAATCCACTTCGTCTGCAACGCTTAAAGTGTATTCGATATCTGTTACTCCGTCAAATCTGCAGCCTAAAAGTGACTGTATATCATCTTCGGTAATATCGAATGTATACTCACCAACACCGTTTATAACGCACATATTTGCAGTTATTTCGGAATCATCAAAAACAGTTTCCTTTTGAAATTCTACACCGTTAATCATACATTTATCAATTATAATTTCGGGTGATTCAGCGTCACCGTTATTGGTAATATCCAATGTCAGTCTTAATATATATTTTGTCGTTTCAACATCGTCGATAGTCCATTTTTCAGTATCGATCCCGACAGACTTCTGAGTTATCACAATACCGTCAGCATTATAAATCTCACTGCCGTCAAGCTCAGCATATATATTGGTAGGTGCGGAAGTATTATCATTTTCAGTAACCTGAGTATCACTCTCGTCAGTTGATTCTTCTACTTCCTCAACAACATCACTATCATTCTGCGTAGTTGTGGTAGTTTCAGCAACGCTGCTATCATTGGAAGTCTTTGTAAATGAACTTTCTTCATTACTTTGACATGAAGTCATACAAATCATCATCAAAGCCAGTGTAAAAACTGAAATCTTCTTAAACATAATAAATCTCCCTATAATTATATTTTTTATTGTTAATTAACCGCCCAAACCTTTAAGCAAAGCAGCTCTGTTCTTTTTGGACTTCTTTCCATGCAGTGAACCGCCGCCAAGTCCGAACTGTTTCATAAGCTTCTGCATCTGCTCAAATTGTTTTAGCAGATTGTTTACATCTGAAACCTGAGTACCGCTGCCTGCGGCAATTCTTCTTTTTCTCTTAGGGTCAATTATTGACGGCTTTTCACGCTCGGCTTTTGTCATAGAATTGATAAGAGCCTCAGTTTTCTTTAACTGAATTTCGCCCTGTTCAAGCTGTTCGTCATTAATCTTATTAGCACCCGGCAGCATTCTTACAATAGATTTCATTGAACCCATCTTCTGAATCTGCTTCATCTGTTCGAGCAAATCGTTAAGGTCAAATCCCTGCTCCTTAACTTTCTTTGCAAGCTTTTCAGCGTCCTTTTCGTCAACTGTCTGAGTAGCTTTTTCAATCAAAGTAAGCATATCGCCCATGCCGAGAATACGAGACGCCATTCTTTCAGGGTGGAAAGGCTCAAACTCGTTAAGCTTTTCGCCCATACCAACAAACTTGATTGGCTTACCTGTAACAGCAAGCACTGAAAGTGCCGCACCGCCTCGTGTATCGGAATCAAGCTTTGTAAGAATAACGCTGTCAATTCCAAGAGCCTCGTCAAAGCTTGAAGCAACCTTTACAGCGTCCTGACCAATCATTGCGTCAACAACAAGCATGATTTCGTTAGGCTCTGCAATCTTCTTGATGTCTTTAAGCTCGTTCATAAGCTCTTCATCTATATGAAGACGACCAGCAGTATCGATAATTACCAAGTCATTGCCATAATCTTTGGCATGCTTGATACCCTCTTTAACAATTTTTCTAGGATCAATCTGTCCCATTTCAAAAACTGAAACTTCAGCTTTCTCACCAACTATTTTCAGCTGGTCAATAGCCGCAGGTCTGTAAACGTCCGCTGCAATAAGAAGCGGTCTTTTACCTTCCTTTTTAAACATTTTGGCAAGCTTAGCTGCATGAGTGGTCTTACCTGAACCTTGAAGACCGCACATCATAATAACACAAGGCGGTTTATTAGGAAAATTAATCTTTGAATTAGCCTCACCCATGAGCTTGATAAGCTCTTCATTAACTATCTTAATTACCTGCTGTCCCGGAGTAAGACTTTTCAATACGTCTTCTCCGACGCTTCTTTCAGTAACGCTGTTAATAAAATCCTTTACAACCTTATAGCTAACGTCCGCTTCAAGGAGTGCCATTTTTACTTCACGCATAGCCTCTTTAACATCGGCTTCCGTAAGTTTACCCCTTGATTTAAGACGCTTGAACACGCCGTTCAGCTTTTCGGAAAGTCCTTCAAACGCCATTAGATGTCCTCCTTTTCTATCATGCCGGAATTATCAAATTCGTTAAGCTGTTTATCAAGATTTTTTAGTAAAATAGTAGTTTTCTCAGCAATTTGCTGTGAAAAACTCACCTTTTCACATTCCTCGAAAATCTTCATAGCCAGTGATTTAAATTCGTTAAGCTGTTTTAAATAAGCATTCTGTTGAGCGTAAAGCCCCAGCTTATTTTCATAATCGGTAATAGTTTCTTCCCCACGCTTAACAGTATCGTGGACTCCTTGTCTGGAAATATGCAAGTCCTCCGCAATTTCTCCAAGTGACAGGTCATCATTATAATACATATCCATAATATTGAATTGTTTTTCGGTAAGCAGACATCCGTATAAATCCAAAAGATTACTCATTTCAAGATTTTTACTCATATCGATCTCCCTCAGAAAAACAACTCACAGTCTGTAAAGTTTTAAACCTTTACAACTAACATTAATATTATATATCAAGTAAACATACTTGTCAAGTGGTTTTAAAATATTTTTTCAGCATTAGTGAAGAAATTCGCAGATTTTTTGATTGAATTGTTCTTTCAAAGAAGAGAAAATAATAGAAAGTTAACAAATTTTGATAAAATTCGTGTTTCAAATGTGTTATAATATTAAATGTATAATTTAGAAGTGTGATAGGAGGTTATGTATTATGATTAGTTATGTTTTGAAGAATGATAAGTATGAATTGAAAATTCCTGCGCTTACATACGGCGTTGCTGATTTCGAAAGACACGATAACGATGACTACTATTTCCAGTTCCTTGATAAATATGTTGAGCTTGGCGGCTGGTGTATAGATACCGCTCGTGTTTATTGCGATTGGCTTGAAAACGGTCATAATGCAAGTGAAGGCGTTGTGGGACGCTGGATTAAAGCTAGAAACTGTCGTGAAAAAATAGTTCTTGCGACTAAGGGCGGACACCCTGAGATGGAGCATATGTATGAAAACCGTCTGAACAGGGAAGAACTGACTAAGGATTTAAATGATAGTCTTGAATGTTTGCAAACTGATTATATTGACATTTATTTCTTGCATAGAGATGATGAAAGCGTACCGGTAAGCGAGATTATGCCGGTGCT
>JBJERA010000104.1:0-2416 GCA_051882035.1 Hominimerdicola sp. | reverse complement strand
TTTTAATTCCCAATACACCTGGTTTCAGCTTGTTTTCAACCAGTTCTCCCGCAACGCTTAGGAAATCATCTGAATTGTAGGAAATTTCACATTCATAGAACTTGCTGCCCAGATAGAGCGGCATTCTCCATTCACGGTTGCTGAATCCCAAAGTAATAAATTCCATACCGCATTTTGGGCATCTGTATGTTTTTTCGTCCACTTTTTCAAACATAGACGCAAAATTTGTTCTTCCGCAGCCGCACTTGATAATCTGCGAACGCAGGCGTATAAAAAGCTGCTGCCATTCATTCTCAATTATACGCTTCTCAGGAGATTTAATGCCCTCAGTAAACGACTTAACAAAAGCCGCTCTGATATAATCGGGATAAATCTTCCAGAATTTAATAACATTATCATGAATACCCCTTACAGGTCTGTTGGTTGCATTGTCAGGGTCATAAACAAAAACCGCATTCTGTCCATAGTGCAGAAGTTCGGAAGACTCGGTCAGACAAACATCCTTAATAACCTTTTCGCCTTCAAGAGGGTCGCCTCTGAACAAAATCTTAAACAAAACAACCGCAAGAGAATATTTATCCGTCTGCACGTCAGGCTTTGCAATTCCTCTTACTACTTCGGGAGCCATATAGCCTGGTTTTCCGCCGATTCCGAAGTTGCTTCCGTCAGGAGCAATATTATCGCAGTCACAGACAAGCACCGCACCTGTATTAACATTAATAAAGAAACCTCCGTCGTTAAGGTCCTGATAACTCTTTCCCACTCTGTGGAGCTGACGGAAAGCATTTGCAATATTAATAACAGCCGTTACCATTGCAAAAAGATTATTGAACCTCACAGTTTCTTTTGTAGCACGTCCCGTAAGCGGGTCAATAACCAATTTATATGTATTAAGAATATCGACCAAAGAATCAAAGCTTTCAGGCTTTAACTCCATCAGATAACCGAAAGTACCGTTTTCATTTTCCTTTGTAAGATACTTAGGCCACAAAAACTTGTTGCTGGGTGCGCCGTCGGCGATATTATTTTTTATATTTTGACGGAACTCTTTTGGTTTTTTGATTTTATCAATGTCATACCATTTGAGTGCCCATTTCATTCCATTATATTCAACAAGATAGACAATACCCTGTCCGCCGCTGCCAATGACGCTCAGAACTTTTGCCTTTCCGCCAAATTCCATATCGACTTCCTGTCCGATTTTTAATTCAACCATTTTTAATCTTCACCTTCCTCAACATCAATAGTGCGCAAATCCGCACCTACGGCTGCTGTTTTGACCGTAATACCGTTTTTGATACAATACTTGTGTATATAGGAATTTTCATAGCAATAAACGGTAAGATTTGGGCAATTTGAAAATGCGCCCGTGTCAATAAACTTAACGCTTTCAGGCAAATAAAGCTTTCTCAAATTTTCACAGCATGAAAAAGCTTCTGCACCAATACTGCTGACCGTTGATGGAATTTCAATATTTTTTAGATTGGTACAAAACGCAAATGCATTGTCGTCAATTTCAAGAACTCCATGTGGGATTTTAACCATAGTCAAATCGGTGCATTGACTGAACACATTCGATTCAATTCTCTTAATTCTTTCAGGAAGAATAATGCCCTTTAAATGCTTGCATGATGAAAATGCATAACTGCCAATCGCCAGAATGGTAGAAGGCAGGCTTATAGTCCTCATCCAGCTGTTTCCGTCAAAGCAGAAATCTTCAAGCTTCGTATAACCTTCCGAAATAACCACATTTCTTGTAAGCTTGTATTTAAATGCGTCAATTTTGGTGAATACTTTCAATTCAGCATTAAGATTCAACGCAGGCTTTTCAGGTTCTTCTTCCTGAGGTTCAATTTCTGTTTCAGGTTCTTCCTCTTTTACTCTGAGCTTCGATTCATAAACCCAGCCAAGCATATATGTATAACAGGCAAGAACAAACTCAGCTGCATTTTCAATAACAAAAAGTTCGTCCATAATATAACTTTTTGCTCTCATAACTGCAATGTTACGGTCGCTGTCATTCACCATATTTTTCACAACACCGATATTTGCAGCATTTATAAGCAGACGCCGTTCTTTGTCATAATCAGGAAGATAATCATGCAGCAACCCTACAAACTGCATTGTATTTTCAATAATTTTTTTACTATGATTATCAATCATAGTTCTGAGTTCTTTTTGAATATTCTCGGTATTTTCAAAACCAATAATAGTCTGCAAAACCGACTGTTCTTCGACATCGTTTACAGAGTTTTCGTATTGTTCCGTATTTTGTATATCCTCATCTAATGCAATATCGTCATTAAATTCTGTTTGAGATTCTATACTATGCATAAACATTTCCCCTGACATTAGAATTAAAAAAATCATGAAAAAATATACAGACAAAGGAAAGAAAGACACCCGCAGCGGTTTC
>JBJERA010000103.1:0-10121 GCA_051882035.1 Hominimerdicola sp. | reverse complement strand
ATGGATTAGAGTTATTTAGTAATAGCTTTGATGATAGTTTAGCCGTATTGAAATCGCAAGTGAAAGAGTTAGCTAATAGTGGCGATGTTGATAAGATAGCACAAATACAGTTGTTTGTACCTATTATGAAAAAGATACAATCATTGCAGTCAGATTTTAATAATTATTTGAATACTATGGCTAATAGTGATAAAAAAGATTGTGATGAAATTGATGATTTTGATAAAGACATCGAGAATAAAAATTCTATTGACTATTTAAAATATTCCGTAGATTCAACAATACCACATTCCTTAGATGAGGATTTTGAACATAAGCGTCCATGTGCATTTTTGCTCAATGGGCAAAAATACCAAGCTGATAATTGGCAAGATGTGCTTACAAATTTATGCAACATTCTTGCTTCTGATAATAAAAAGGCTTTTGATGAATTGGTAGATAATAATATATTTAGCGGAAGAAAGGTTAAATACTTTGGCAAAACATACAATCCCAAAAAGAATAAATTAATTAAAAACACAGATGTATATGTATGGGTTAATTTAAGTGCAAATATGATAAGAAAACTTATAAGAAAAATACTTGTTCAGTTTGGAATAAAACCAAGTACATTTTCTGTTTATTTTAGAGCTGATTATTCTAGTTTGCACGAATAAAACAATAATAATTATCAGGAGGAAAAGAAAATGAAGATTGCTATTGGAAACGACCATGCAGGTCCGGCTTTAAAGGCGGAAATTCTTGCTTATTTTGATGAAAAGGGTATCGAATATGTTGACCTTGGTATTGCTGAGGGTGAAAAGGTTGATTATCCTGACAAGGCAAAAGAGGTTTGCGAAAAGGTGCTTGACGGCACCTGCGATTTAGGTATTCTCATTTGCGGAACAGGTATCGGAATGTCCATGAGTGCAAACAAAATCAAGGGTATCAGAGCTGCTTGCTGTTCAGACTATTTTTCAGCTAAATACACAAGAGCGCACAATGACGCTAATGTGCTTTGCTTTGGTGCAAGAGTTGTAGGAGCAGGTCTTGCTGTTGAAATGGTTGACGTATTTGTTAATACTCCGTTTGAGGGCGGCAGACATGAGGGTAGAGTTAAAAAGCTTATGGCTCTTGAAAAATAATTTGTATTAAAATAGCGGATAATGTTCTCATCTGCATAGTGCAGACCAGAGCATTATCCGCTTATTTTTTATTACATATAAAATTCTTTATACCATTCAGCAAATTTTCGCAAGCCTTCTCGCAGACTTGTATTTGGCTTGAAACCAAAGTCTTTTACAAGCTCGTCAACATCTGCATAAGTCATTTCAACGTCGCCAGGCTGCATTGGAACAAGTTCTTTATGGGACTCAAAATCATAGTTTTCAGGCAATACTCCTGCACGGATAAGCTCCTGTTGCAGAATATCAACAAAGTCAAGAAGGTTTTCAGGCTGGTTATTTCCTATATTATATACCTTATAGCGAACTCCGTCATCATTTCTATCAGGAGTTTTCTGCATTACGTTGATTACGCCGGTAATAATATCGTCGATATAGGTGAAATCACGCTTGCAGTTGCCATAATTGAAAATCTGAATTTTATCGCCGTTTACAAGCTTGTTTGTAAAGCCGAAATAAGCCATGTCAGGACGTCCTGCCGGACCGTAAACTGTAAAAAATCTCAGACCTGTTGAGGCAATATCATAAAGCTTGGAATAGGCATGAGCCATAAGTTCGTTGGATTTTTTTGTTGCCGCATAAAGAGAAACCGGATTATCCACCTTATCTTCGGTAGAATAAGGAATTTTCTTGTTTGAGCCGTAAACGCTGGAACTTGACGCATAGACAAGATGCTCAACAGGATAATGGCGGCAGCTTTCAAGAATATTGTAAAATCCAACTAAATTTGATTCTATGTAAGCGTCGGGATTCGTGATAGAATAACGTACACCTGCCTGTGCAGCAAGATTTACAACGATCTGCGGCTTATATTTTTCAAAAATAGAAGTTACAAGAGCTTTATCCGCAATACTGCCTCTAACAAAGGTAAAGCTTTCGTTTTTCTGTAATTCTTCAAGGCGAGCGTCTTTAAGGCGGACGTCATAATAATCGTTCATGTTGTCAATGCCGATAACATTAATATTTTTAAAATGATTATAAAGCTGTTTAACAAGATTTGCTCCGATAAATCCGGAAGATCCTGTTACAAGAATGGTTTTATTATTCAGGTCAATGTTCATATTTTACACCCTCGATTGTATTATTTTTATTTATTATAACATATTAAGGCGTAATCGTCAACAAAAAATTTGAGTCATTTGTTCTTTTTTATGCTGAAAAAATATTGATTTGCTTCTGGATAATATGTTGCCGTAACTCCCAATGCAGATGAGAGAGCGTTTTTGCTGACAATGTTTTTCGGTGTATCAAATGCGGTAATTCTGCCCTTTTCCATAACTGCTATTTTATCCGAATAGGTTAGGGCGAAATTTAAATCATGCATTACCATTATTATGGTTTTGCCCAGAGATTTAAGCTTGCAGATAAGTTCCATAAGCTCAAATTGATGGCTGATGTCAAGATATGTAAGAGGTTCATCAAGCAGCACTGTTTCAGTATCCTGTGCAAGCAGCATGGCGATATGCACTCGCTGCTGCTGTCCGCCTGAAAGTTCGCTTACCATTCTTTCTGAGATGTCCTCGATTCCTGCAAGTTTCATTGCCTCGTTAATTTTTTTTGTATCTGATTCGGAATATCTTCGTGGGTACCCTAAGTAGGGGAATCGTCCATGTGATACAAGTGAGCGTACGGAAATATTTCCTGAGTTTTTGATTTGTCCAAGGTAGGAGATTGTTTTTGCGATATTGTTCCGTGAAAGGGTTGAAATATCATCGTCGTTAAGAAAAATTTTTCCCGACGAGGCAGGAAGAAGTCCTGCACAAAGCATGAGGAGAGTACTTTTTCCACAGCCGTTTGCACCAATGACAGAGGTTATTTCGCCTTTGGGAAATTGTGCGGTTATATCAGAAATAATCTGACGTTTTCCATATCCGCCGCTGACATTTTTCAGTTCAATCATTATGTTTTCCCCCTTTTTTGCGGATTAACAGCCAGATAAAGAAAGGTACTCCGATATACGAAACCACTATTCCAAGCGGTAATTCGTAGGGTGAAAACATGGTTCTTGCCAAAGTGTCACACATAGTAAGGAATGCTCCGCCAATGATGGTGCAGATGGGCAAAACGTGTGTATTTTCAGAACTTCCTGCAATTTTTCGTGATATATGTGGAACAACAAGACCTACAAATCCTATAAGTCCTGCAAAGCTGACTGCTGCGCCTGCAAGCATGGCAGATATTGCAAGAAAAATAAAGCGGATTGTGCCAACATTCATGCCAAGACTTTTGGCGGTATTGTCACCCAAAGAAAGTATATCCAAGTCATGACTGAGCAGAAGTGCAATTAAAATTCCCAACGCTATAAATATCCATGCAGGGAAAAGAGATTTAATGGTAACAGTTGAAACTCCCCCTGCTTTAAATGAGGAAATGCCCAGTAATGCGTCTGGGCATAGGGTTGTAACGGTGTCAATTAATGCGTTCAAAAGGCTTGAAACTCCAACTCCTGTCAGGACGATGGTCATTCGGGAGGCACCTGTTTTTCTGGCAATTCCGTATACAAGGAGAACTGCGACTAATGCTCCTAAAAAGGCGGACAAGGGCAACATATTTACTGCTTTTGGAAAAAGTGCCATGCACAGCACAGTAAACAATCCTGCACCCGAATTTACTCCGATTATGTTCGGGGCGGCAAGGGGATTGCCGAGGACTGCTTGAATTATTGCTCCCGATACAGAAAGAGCCATTCCTGCAAGTACAGATGCTAAAATTCTTGGCAGGCGGATATAGAGAACAATTCTTTCATTTTTGGTTATGCCGTCTGTTGTTAAATCGGAGATTAATTCGGTTGGGGAAATCCACTGAGTTCCTGCACAGACACCAATGATTATGGAAATAATCAGCAGTGCAAGGCAGATTGCTAATTTCAGAAATAGTGAGGATTTATTCCTTGCCATAAAGAATTTCCTTTAAGTTTGCGTATGCCTCGTTCCAGCGGTTATTTGGCTTGTAGTGGTACAAGTCTTTCGGGAGAATGTGTACCTGATCGTCTTTCACGGCGGTTAGTTCCTGCCAAGCAGGATTTGAGGCGAGAGTTTCCTCATACTGTGCAATGGCTGCTTCCTCGCTTTCGCCCATTGTTGTTATGAAAACAAATTCGGGGTCTGCCAAGACGATTGATTCTAGGCTGAGTTCTTCAAGCAGGGAAGTTTCGCTGTCGGCGATATTAACACAGCCTAAGTCTGCAAGCATTTGTCCTGTCATGTTGTCGCTGCCTTTTGCTTTTATTCCGGTGGAATATGCTCTTAAAAGCAGGATTTTAGGGGAGCCCTCGTTGTCAACGCTTTCAATAATTGCGTCTACTTCCTTTTTAATGTTATCTCCGTTTTCGACATAGAGGTCGTTACGGCCAGTAATATCTGTGCAGATTTTTAGTGCGGTAAGATAGTCGTCAAAGTCCTCTACGTCGAAATATGCTGTTGTAATCCCTGCGGAATTAAAGGTTTCTTCCAATTTTACTTGGTTTGCAATTCCTCCTGACAGAATTACAAAGTCTATATCGTCAGCAATAATGCTTTCAACTGACGGATTTTTTACATCGCCGTAATTTTTTATATCGTCGGGCAAGTCAAGGGTATGTCCTTCGTCGTATGCGTCGTTGGTTATTCCATAAAGTTCTCCGCCTGCAAGCTGCCATATTTCTGCAAGACTGCCTGACAGAACTACGGTTTTTTCATGGGAAGTTACTGTAACCTCTCGGTCGAGAGAGTCGGTAAATGTATAGGCGGTTTCTTCTGTTTCGACAGCCGTAGAAGCAGTTTCTTCTGCTGAACTTGCTGTTGAAGAATCCTCAGTGGCAGTTTTGGCATTGCAGGAGTAAAGCGACAATGTCATTGGTACGAGCAGTAATAATAGTAGTTTTTTCATTTTAACACTTTCCTTCTTTTTATTTATTTGCATTGGTAAATGCTTATTAATTATATCACAAGACAAGTAAGAAAATCAACTAATATTGTCTAAATAAAACTGACTGGCATATATTTCATTAAAACATAGATATGTTTATAAAAAATGGCTGACACAAAAACTGCGTCAGCCATAAAATTTTATTAATTTGAATCCGGATCAAAGCCGCCTCTGTTGAAAAACAGCTCTCTGATTGCTAATGCACATCCTGAAAGGAATCTGTGCTTATCTTCAATAATTGATAACTCAATTTTGCTTGATACAAGCGTACCGCCGATTTCAGTTACAGCGTCTTTAAGCACCTTGAAACTGCTGTCCGGCTGCAAGTTAAAATTGTGAAGTACGATTTTCTGTGGGTTGGTTGAGAAGTAAAGGTTGTTCAGAAGAACAGCCAACAGCATAAGTCTTGAATCAAGAATTTCCTTAACAGCCTCGTCATTCTTTGAGTAAGCTGCTGTAATCATTTCATTGGTTACATTCACAAACTCGCCTCTTGCCGCTTCATAAAGGAAAGGCGTTTTCTCCTTACTGAATACTTCACTGAGCTTTGTGCGGATAGCTAGCGGTGTAAGCTCACTTTCTACGCAACCTCTTCTTCCGCAGCTGCAAGTACTGTCAGACAATGGGTTTATAATCATTTTGTCAACAAAGTTTGTTCTGTTATCGTAAGAAACAATAGGGTCGTTAAGGTTTGTAACTACGAAGTGAATTGTATTGCCATACTGCAAGAAAGCAATATTATGACGGTTCAAGTCCTTAGTTTTCTGGAAGTCGATATTCGCCATAGCCGTACCCTTTACAGAGTTGTCAAATATAAGCGGAATATCAGTATATTCATGAACACGAGCCTTTAGTGTTGAGTAATTAGGTACGCCGTCCTCAGTCTGAATGCCAAGCTTAGCATACATAGTAGGGAATATACCAAATCCAATGCCCAGAATAGCGCTCTTATCAAGACAGTTATCACTGAGAACCTCTCTGACAGACTTTTCAACGAAGTTGCAGATGTCGTTAAGTTCGGAATCCTCATTAATAGCCATATTTCTCTTATCGAGAACAGCGCCAGCAAGTGTGGACAAACCAACGCTTACAATATCTTCTTCAACAGTAACGCCTATTACAAACTTATAATGATGATTAATGTCAATAAGGATTTTCTTTCTTCCTCTTGGTGCTTTTTCGGTAACGTGCTTATACTCGCCGATTTCCGCAATAATACCCTGTTCGATCATCTCGTTGGTAATAATTGTTACGGCAGCTCTTGTAAGCTCCAATGTACTTGCAATATCAATTCTTGACGTAGGACCTCTTTGCTTGAGAATTTTAAGCACCTGCATACGGTTTCTGCGTTTCAGGTCAAGCTTACTTATTCCATGTTGTTCCATATGTCATTATTCCTCCATTATTATTTATTGAGACTGTACTTAATCCGGTTCATCTCTATAAACAGTACTATACAATTATTAGATTGTATAGTATTGCTTTTGTTAATGCAATTATAACAGACATATTTGAACTGGAAATTAACAATCAATGATTATTTAATTTCACAAAAACCTTTTACAATTTATTAAGATTTCGCTATATGAATTTTTTATACAAATGCGTCTTCATCAATGTCGTCTTCGATTTCTTCTCCATTTAGGAGCGCTTTAAGAACGGTAATATCCTCCTCGGTAAGCGTGATACCCTTTCCCATTCTTGTATGGTCGGGGTTCCATTCTCTCAAATCATATTTAGGTTCTCTGTCATTCCAGCTTACCTTATTAAGTTCCTTAGTCCAGCCTTTTGCGTTTTCGGAAAGAACTCCGATATGCTCTGTAATTTCAAATTTCAATTCTGCCATAATAAAATCCTCCTGATTGTGTCATATATATGGTAAGACTTTTGTCTTAAACCGCTTAATGTTTTTTATATGCTATTTCGTATACTTTTTTGCGTATTGCTTTTCTTTTAATGAAAAACAAAACCAAAATTTCCATAAGGAATATGAAAATGCCCAGCCATATGGAATGATAGTTCCATAATACAAAGTTGAACAAGAACACGCTGATATAAATATCTCTGCTTTTTTTGTACTTAATCAGCGGAATTAGCGATAGAACGATGTATACGGTTATCATATCCCAAAGTGAATGAGTTAAACCAAAAGTTACTGCAAAAATTACTGCCGAACTGTAAATAAGCAACGGCTTGTTCTTTTTCAGTCCTAATACTATAACTGCTGCCAAAGCCAGATATATTGGAATAAATTTTGTGAAATAACTGATTACAATAAAAGCTGCTATTGCAAACAGTAATACAGTAAGCTTTTTAGGGTCGATAGACCATATTTTTTCTGCAATTTTCTTGGGCAGGAATTTATATATAAGACCGCTTATGGACTTGAAATTCAATGCGAAAACTACCAAGAACAGCAGGAAAAGCAGGGAATACAGGAACAGATGCTCCAAAAGCTTTGTTTCATACAGGGTAATTGCCAGCATTCCCAAAATTACAATATTATTTATTATAAGCTTTTTTATATTAAGATTAAATGGTATAAGCTTTCTTGAATCGTATGCTCTTATAGCGAATACTGTGATATAGCTTGCAATGGTGGAAATAGCAGGTCCATAAAGTCCTATTCTTGAAATAAGCAGAACGTTCAGGCTTACATTTATAACTCCTGAAACAAGACTGGTAAAAAGACATCTTTTTGTTTGCTTGGTTGCAAGATATATCGAACCCATAAAGGTTGTGAAACAAGAAAAAATTGTTGAATAAATCAGCAGGGGAGAATATTTTACACATTCTCTGAAATCTGCGCCTATCATTATATTGGTAAGAGGCTGAATTATCAGCATACAGCCTGCCGCAAGAATATACAAAAGGCTTTGGTTGAAGTCAAAGACGTTTTCATAAAAATCATCTCTGTCATCAGAATCATGCTCGGTAATTGCTGACATATTCCATGCCTGTCCGAACATTGTGTATACAGTTGCTACTATATTCGGGATTTTATATGCGGCGGAAAGAACTCCGTTTGCGTCCAAACCCATATAGTGGGTTGTCATAAATGAATCAGAGCTGTTGGTAATGAGCCACAAAAGCTGTGCAGGAATAAGCGGAATGGAATATTGCAGCATTGTGTGCATTATTTCTTTGTCTATATCTTTAAAATCGATATATTTCCAAAGCTTTGCCCGTACTGTTACAAAAATGGCTGTAATGAAATCCGAGAGGATCGTTGCCATAAGGTATTTGGTTATTCCCGAACCGCCGAAAACATTCGGTGTGACCATATAAAACATTATGGTAAAGAACAGGGTGAAGAAAGTTGCCACAATTCCTGCGGCAGCATAAAGCCTGACCTTTTCCATTGCTCTTACGAAAGTTGTATACAAAGATTTCAGGCTGGACATGAATACATATAAATAAAGTATTATTGAATAGCCTCCGATATACTTATCGGCAATTTCCGTAGTGCTTACTATAAATAAAAGTACGGCGAATATCAAAAGTCCGGTGGCGCAAATAATGTTACCTATGGTGAAAACTTTCTTTTTATCATAAGCTTTGTCCAGTCCGAAACGTATAATGGCTTCGGTAATGGTCATTGTTGCAAGAGGAATTATCCAGTTGGCAATTTGCGTTAAAACATCTGTGATGCCAAGTTCGCCGGTAGTGAGGTAGCTTGTATATACCTTGATCAGAAGAAGAACCAAGATTTTTGAACTGAACGAGCCTATGGCGAAAACTATTGTATTTGAAAATAGCTTTTTATAGCTGCTTTGCTTTGTTTCTTGTGACATAAGATAAACCTCTACTATAATGCTAAAATTGATATAGAACATATTATAGCACAATTTAATTGATTTTGCAAACTTTTTCAGGCTCTCACGAAAATTTCACAAAAAAACAAAAAAACTCTTGAAATTGAAGGCATTATAATGTATACTATATTATAAGAAATAAAGGCACGACATCAGGAGGGAGTACCAATGAGCAAAGGAATGAAAATTTTTCTCATTATTTTTGCGTCTGTTTTTGCGGCAGGCGTAACGGCGAATGTTGTCAGCGAGATTTTCAAGACAAAGCTGAACAAGTATTACTCGGTTAATTAAGGCAATACCGCACAACTATTGTGTGCGGTGTTGCCTTAGTGAAAACGGGCGGTTATATGGCAACCGCCCGTTGATTTTTATGTGCAGAAACGGTGACTTCCGATTACGGTAACGGTAGGTCGTGAGTGCATAAAAGCATTTGATGTTTTATTGGGATTATAATAGTATATACAACCGCCTGTGGGGTCCCAGCCGTTTAATGCATCACGAGCCGCTTTGTATGCGGAATCGGCGATAGGCTGGTCGAACTGACCGTCAACGATTGCCGTAAAAGCTCCGTTTTCGTAGATTACTCCTGAAAGAGTATCGGGGAAAGAAGGGTGCTCAATTCGATTGAGGATTACTGCACCCACGGCAACCTGACCAACATAAGGTTCGCCTCGTGCCTCTGCTGAAATTATTCGAGCGAGGAGATAGACATTTGACTCGGTAGCTGACGGAATTGTTCCTATGGAAATGCCTAGTGCTTTAAGAGTCTGAGGACCTGCAACTCCGGTCTGGCTTATGCCCTGCTGTTTTTGGAAACGCAGTACGGCGGCTTTGGTCTGTTCACCGTAATAGCCGGTTACGTTTTCGTTAAAAAGTCCACGTTCTTTAAGCTTTTCCTGAATTGCTCTGACTTCGTTTCCGCTGGAACCTACCTGAGAGAGGGCAGATTTGGAGCTTTCGCCTATAAAAGCGGACATCACTGCCAATACTATTATAAGAGAAAAAACTATTGAACAGGCTTTTAGAAATCTGCTTGAATGTGTATTCATAATATAACCTCCTTGAATTACTGGCAGTATTTTTTGCATTTAATCGCAGATTTATGCATTTGACGGATGAAAAAAGTCAGTTTCTTATATAAATTTGACATAAAAATATAAAATACATCTCAAAAAAATATCAAAAACATAGAAACCGCAAAAACATATTGACAAGCGGCTTCAATTGTGATAAAATA
>JBJERA010000102.1:0-10130 GCA_051882035.1 Hominimerdicola sp. | reverse complement strand
AAAGTGCCTCTCTGTCCTTTACAGGAACAAGCAAACCATTCACATTGTTTTCAATTACAAGACTTGCTCCGCCAACAGGGCAATCCGCACATACACAAGGCAATCCCAGTGCCAAAGATTCAAGCATTGAGTTTGAAATTCCCTCATAATTAGAAGAAGATACAAACATAGCCGAATCCAATATCTTGTTATGAATATCTTTTGTAAAATCAACAATACTAACACATTCAGATAAATTCTTGCTGTCAATATATTCAAGCAAGCTGTCTTTAAGTTCGCCCTCGCCGTAAATTTTAAGTGTATATTCAGGGTGAACCTTATGGAAATCACTAAATGCCTGCAAAAGCAATAAAATATTTTTCTGCTTCTGCAAACGACAGAAATTAACAATTTCCTTGCGTCTTTCTCCGATGTAAGGCTCAGGAAGATTGCTTTTTATAGGATTAGGAATTACATGAATATTCTTTATTTTGCGTTTTGTATAAAATTCTTTTACATATTCTGTCTGACAAACCATTAAGTCAGCTTTTTTATAAATAATATCTCTCATTTTACGAAGATACTTATTTGCATACGAATCGGGGTCGGTTCGTTCGGAAATAACTACCTTTGTCTTATTGCCTCGTCTTGCCAATAGAGTATAGCTGCTGCATTTGAAACCAAACGCAATCACCACGTCATACTTGTTCTCTTTTATATTATTACATAAGCTGCGAATTTTGTCAACCGCTCTCACAAAAGAATTACCGCTTTTTCTATACGCAAGCTGAGTAACTTTGATTTTCTCATTAATTTTGTAAGAGGCGTCGGCGCTGACCGAAGTCAATACAGAAACAGAATTGCCCTCCTCGACAAACGCATCGGAGAGGACGCTTATTACTCTTTCTATACCACCAAATGAAAGGCTTTCACAAACAAACGCTATTTTCATTACACCGTAATCCTTTCTATATTTAATAACCAAAGCCGATTGCCGTACATTTTTTTGCACAGCGATCCGTTCACTCGAAATTTATTTCTCCAAAGAATTAATCAGATATTCCTCCGATTTTTTCTGCATTTTCTTTAACTTTGCATGAGCGTTGTCAAAATCAATATTCTGCAAATCCTTATCGGTAACTTCCCTCTTTGAATCTGTGTGCCTGTCTTCAAGCCCAAGAATTTTCAGAATTGAAGTAAGTCTTGAATTTGTAGAGGCGGAAGTCTGTTGAGCAAATCTATTAAATGTAAAGAAATTTCTCTCATAAAGCACCGAGAAAACCGTCGCATGGAATGAATCCGTGCATACATATTCCGCATTGCTTATAAGATTTATAAACTGAGCAGGACCTATTCCCGACGGAACAATGTCACCGAAATTAACATCTGCCTTTACAAACTCGTCCACATGAGGAATTGTAACAATTTTCAGACCCGTTTTCTTTGCAAGTCTTTTGGCAAAAACTCTGTGGTCAGGATTTGTGCTGATAAAATAGCACATTATGTAAGGTTCTTTAACGATCCTTTCCCCTCTCAGCTGATCCCAACGACTCTTGTCCACAAGCATCGTAGGGTCAACAACGACCTGAGCGTTTCGTCCCGTAAGCTGTTTAACAATCTTCTGTCCGCTTAATTCTCTTACTGAAATGCAATCAATTCTTCTGAGATAATCCACAGTTTTTTTACGCTGATAATCAGGAATTACCGACACTCCAAAGCTTGGTGCATAGGTAATCTTCTTTTTATTATCAGGAATAAAAGTCATGGTGAAATAATCTCCGCCCAGATTCATAGGATTCCACACCTGGTCGCTGCCGAGAACAAAAGCGTCATAATTTTTCGTACCGTTTATAAGATTCTGTCTGCCCTTATAAACCTTAGAAAATTTAACATTAGCATCTATAAAGTCAACAAAAGCCTGCTCCCTTGAACAAAGCACCTTTTCAAAAGTTTCCTTCTGAAAAGTCTTGGCATAAATTGACTTATACTTCATTTTAACAGTAGCTTTCAAAAGAGGAAGATTTAAAAGCCTCATTGCCTGTTTTACATAATTTGTTTTTTTATACAAGAGAATTTCCGTAGAATATCCTTTGTCTTCAAGAAAACGCTGTAAAGCATAAGTTTGAAGAATACTTCCGTAATTATGATTATGTACAGCGAGTATGCCTATTTTTTTCATATCAATTCCTCGATTTATTCCAGCACTACGTCGATAAGACATTCCTTGTCGTCCTTAAAGCTGACGGGAACAGTTTCCTTATCCGCCGGCACAGTGCTTTTATTTAATTTCAAAATCTGACTTGCAAGCTTTTTATAATCAAGAGGAGAATAAAACTCCGCATTTTTATAACCGTCAAGAATCTCCCTGCTGAACGGGCAATCTGCCGCAAGAACATACGCTCCGCTCAATCTCGCTTCAAGCAAAGGCAGTCCGAAAGACTCCACAAAAGACGGAAATAGCAGAACAGATTTTGTATAAAGCTCAAAAACCGTTTCTCTCGGCACAGATCCTCCGAATTTTACTTTAAGATTATGCTTTTTGGCATAATCGCTCAACATTTGCGTATATGAATTTTCATTTCTCTTAATAGTAAAAATCATCTCATAATCCGTAAAGCCATGTTTCTGTACATGATTAAGCGCTTTCAGAATTGTTATATGATTTTTATATGTAAAGGAAGTTGCAGGATAGAAAAAAGTTCGCTTTGATTTTGGTTCGTCCTTGTACTCCCCTATTGCATTGGTAGAAATATCAGGGTGCAAAATCAAAATTTTATCCTTAGAAACTCCCGCCTTTTTTATAAGAGCGTCCTTCATCCACTGTGTCTGCACGATAGTTCTGTCAACTTTTCTGAGGGAGCGGAAAATAGACTTACTTATTACATTCTGATAAAGCCACAGCTTTTTGCCGTCCTTTTTTATATCAAAGCGATGGTCGCACAGCACAAAAGGCAAATGCAGATACACATACTGCCTGCCTTTATAAAAAGGTATACCCTTATTTTGAAGTGAGAAAACTCTGTCAGGCTTATATTTATCAAGCAGTTCTCGGGTAGTGACATTATCAAAATAAAACCTGTGTCCCCAGCTTTTCTTAACCCAAGGAAACCGCAGAATCTTTATATTTTCAGTGTCCTCATACTTAGGAGTGCTTACTATAAACACCCACTTTATGCTCTTGTCATGATGATTTCTAATCTGATTATACAAATCGTCAAGTATAGCCAAAGCCCCTGACTCGCTTGCATGGACGTCATAAATAAAAACTACCACAGCCGAAAACCTCGCTTATTTATTCTTGCGCTCTTGCATTTTTTTGAGCCACATCAGTGTAATTTTAGTTCCTTCCAGTCTTGTATAAGGCATCTCAGGCGCAATCTCAAAGGTATTTGACATATCATTTATGCCGTCATGAGTCATATTGCCGTATCTGAAAGACTGCATAGGAAAATGTATTCCGAACTTGCCGAGAAAATCTCCGAATTTTGCAAGAGCCTTAACAAACCATACAGGCATTGTAGGTACTTTAAATCCCAACTCTCCTGCGATTTCGTCTGCCCACTCGTTAATCTCATAAGCAGGCTCGTCACCAATATAGAACACCTTATTGTTCTCATCAGGAGTTTCTGTAAAAAGAAGCGACTCAATCTGATAAACCGCATTCCCAACATATCCGTAAGTCTTGTGACATTTGATATTTCCGATATGAAAATACATTCTTTTCAGCACCATATCAAAAAAATTACGGTAAGGTACGCCAAACCACGGCCCCCATATAGACGTTGGTCTGATAATGCACCAATCGCACTGAGGCTGATTTTCCCACACATGATTTTCCGTAACAACTTTGCTTTTGCCATAAACGGTATGAGGGCAGTAATCCCTTTGGTTTTTAATCTTATAGCCGTTCTCAGTAACAAACTTTGAGGACGTAATAATAACTTTTTTAAGGTTTGGAAGAAGCTGAACAATTTTCATCATATTCTCCGCACCAACAGTATTTGCAGAATAATCCTTCAAGGTCTTACCGTCCAAATCAGTTCTTGCGGCAAGGTGAACAATATAATCAGGCTCAAACTCCAATACAGCCTCTTTAAACGCCTCATAATTGCATATATCTATTCTCTTCCAAACATTCTTGCGCTTTTTCAGTTTAGGCTCTTCTTTATCAATATTAAGAACCTCATAATCTTTTTTTATCAAGTCTTCAAGCAAATTTGTTCCGATAAAGCCTGACGCACCTGTCAGCAAAATTTTAGTTTTCATTTATTTATTACCTCCGTTACTGCTCCAACATTTTTTGTTAAAACAATATCAGTTTTTGTCCTTTAACACATACCGCACAAAGACCTGAGACGACTTTGTGCGGTATGTGTTAACAATTTTCAATAGTGTCAATGTATTTTTCAACGCTGACTTCCTTAGTAAGATTTTTCACAAGATAATCTCTGCCACGCTGTCCCATTTCTTCCAGAACAGGCTCTCCCGCATGTTTGATAAACCAGTTGATATGCGTTTTTAAATGCTCATAATCGCCTGGTGCACTGATATATCCACAGTTGGTTTCTTCAACAATTATACTAGCTTCCGCACCCTTTTCAAGCACACATATAACAGGCTTAGCCGTTGCAAGCTCTCCGTAAAGCTTTGACGGAACGCTTACGCCCTTAATTCCCTTTGCACTAATGCACCAATGAACATCAGCCGCATTAAGACTATAATTAAGGTCGCTCTTATCCTGATATGGAATAAATATAACATTGGTCATATTATGCTTATTAACATACTCCTCAATCTCTTCCTTTTTTGAGCCTGCCCCAACAAACGCAAAAACAACCTCTCTGCCGTCAGGAGTACAAGTACCGCTAGGAAAACTTTCAATAGTTTTAATTATATTTTCCAAATCATAATAAAGCCCAATATTTCCACTGTACATAAACACATATTTTCCCGTAAGCCCATACTTTTCACGGAACTCTGCCACATGAGGCTCAGTGTGATCAAGAGGATAAATTTCTTTCTCATCAATCCAGTTGTTGATAAAAACATACTCTGGCATTTTATTCTTCTTGAAACGCTTTTCAAGAGTTTCTATCATGTCACGTCCAACAATAATCAGCTTATTGGCACGCCTGCAGCTAAATTTATCCAAAGCAAGCATTACGTCAAGCACAAACTTATTCTTGCTGTAACCTGTCGCCATAATCTGCTCAGGATTAAAATCCTGAATATTATAAATGTACTTTGCATGTCGAGTCCACTTGCCCCACACACCAAGTAGTCCACCCAGAACAGGAGGCTGGCTTATACTGTAAACATAATCAACATCCTTAACCTTAAAGGTAGACCACATTGCTCTGAAAAAATAAGCAAGAATATTCTTAACTCTGCTCATTTTAGCAGTTTTATCAAATTGAGGAACTCGAACTCTAACAACGTTCACTCCGTTAATATTTTCATAATAATATTTTTTATCCTTGTACCGTTCCTCAACCGTTCCTGCATAAGACGGCACAACGCATATAACAGTAATATCAAAGGTATCAAGCATACCTTCCGCAAGTTCTTTAAGGAGCTGTCCGGTACTTGCCACGTCAGGATGATAGTAATGTGCATAAATTAAAATGTGCTTTTTCCTCATATCCGCATACTCCCGATTTTTATTTTAACCGTTCAAAAAATCATGACAAATTCCGCACATGATTTCTGATATTATAAATATTATACACGATATACGTTATATTGTCAAATATTTTTTATTTGTTTTAATTATGATTCTAAAAGAAAACAGATATATATTACTATTTGCTCAACATTTTTCTACATTAGTCAGTATTTTTCATCAAAATGACAGATTTATAACGTTTCAGATAGTGTTTTAATAAATAACTTATTATTATATTATATAACTAGCCATGTTCTTACAGTTCCTTTTTTTAGAATCAGCAATCATTTTGATATAAATTATTTCTAAATAAAAATAACGGCACTAAAAACAGCTAACTATGGCATTAATAAATATACAATATTTTACTTTATAAACAAATGTTCAAATTTTAACAATCTCAAAAAAGGACGAACACTGAAAAGTATTCGTCCGCAAAATTTACTATTTTTCCTTATCCAAGTTCTATAAGAAGTCCTTTTGCCACCCAGCCGGAAGTTCCGTTATAGGTCACATAAATCCATTGGCTCCCCGAACTTCCCGTACCGGTGATTGTTATTCCATTAGGGATTTGCAGCTGTACATCATATTCTGTTGACGGTCCATAGCGGAGATTCAGATAAGTGGTATCAGAATCCACCTTATAAGTCTTAGGACTGGCAAAGGTTTCACCATAGCTAAGCGGATACAAAACGTCCGCCTTAAAAGCCGTCGTCACTTTTTCAATAGACGACACAGAACCAGAAGAAACTGCCGAGTCCTCAGGAGCGGTTGTAGTTGTCATTGTGGCACGAATATCTTCATCATAATCGTCCCACTTATCCAAATCGCTCTCGTTTTCCAAAGGAGGAGCAGTTTCGCTTGCCTTTGTGGTGTAGCCCTCGAAATCTTCATCGTCCTCATCAACTTTTTCTGCATATTCTGCCGATTTTGTAGTCGAAACCACACGGTTTGTCTGCTTTTTGGTAACCGATGATGAAGACGAATCCGCCGTTGAACCGCATGAAACCATTGTAATACAGTTCAATATAGCCAACACTGATATCAGAGATACTCTCCATAATTTTTTATCCATTTACTATCACCCTTGTAAATTCAATAATCTCTGAGCGTTTCCGCCAAGAATTTTTTCTATATCACTTGAAGAAAAATCAAGTCTTTCTATTTTTTGTTTTATCTTACCGGAACTCTGCCATGGGCAATCGCTTGCAAAAAGAATACGATCTGTACCATGCTTTTTTATAATTTTCTCCATTAATTCATCAGAACAGCGTAAAGTATACCCTGTATCAAAATATACCTCGCCGTCAACTCCTGCAAGAGTATCATAAACTTCCTGCCAAAGCTCGTTAGACCCAAGATGTGCAAACACAACTTTCAGTTTTTTATGCTTTTTTATCATCTTTAACGCTCTTTCGGGAGTACAATGAACAATATCAGGCGAAAAACCGTCAAATCCCGAATGGATAAGTACAGGCAAATCAACCTTTTCGATGGCGTCGTAAATATCGTCAAGACGTTCTTCGTCAACATAAAAATTCTGATAATCAGGGTGAAGCTTTATTCCGTGAAGACCCAGATCCTTAATTCTTTTTATTTCATCCAAAACGTCCGCTGCGTCAGGGTGAATACCGCCAAAAGAAATAAATCTTCCGCCGTCCTGCTCCTTAGCCCAATCATTGATGATTGTCTGCTGACTGGGTTTTGTAGCTATCGACAAAAGAACTCCCTTGTCAACCCCCCATTCGTCAAACCGTTCTGTCGTTTGTTCCACAAGCCCTCGTGTATAAGCGGTAATTCCGCATTTATTCTCGAAAGTTGTTACTGCCCTTTCAGCAATTTTAGGATTATACGCATGAACATGAAAATCAATTACCATTATTTACATCGCCTTTTTTAAACTATACAATTTTAATATTAAATTTATTGCAGCACTCAACATACTCTGCAACAACAAAGAAATTCTCTAAATCAATTTCATCAAGTCCTTGAAACGCCCTAAGCTCATCATAAAGCTGACTGCTTCCCTCAACATGGAAATATCCCGTCACCATATCAACAGCAACAAAAATTTCAAGCCCCTTAAAAAGCTCGTCCTGATTTTTGTAGAGATTTTCGCCTGCATCAATATTTTCTATGGAAAACGCCACAAAATCAGGCTTTTGACCCACTGGAAGTTTCCAAGACAAGAAATCGTTGTCTGTAATTTCCTGATTAAGCATCTCGGAAATATCCATACCGTTTATTTGATCCGTTTTGCAGACAGGATATTTATTCCTGAGATAATTTACAATTTCCTCTCCGGATTTTCTGTTAGGAGTAATCTTATTTTTATATTCTTTCCAAATTTTTTGCCAGTTTTCAAGCTTTTCAGCCGTTGGTTCGTTAGTTAGCATATTTTACACCTCGCATAAGTAATTTATAATTTTTTACAAGAAATCTCGCTATAATTCTACATATTAATTATAGCACACCTTCATTCTCATTTCAAGAACAGCGGACAAATTTCACTAATTTCTCACAAAAATCTGCTTGCAAAGAGAAGGGTATTATGCTATAATTATATAAGGTTAAAATTTTAGTTTTTGGAGGATTTACACAAAATGGACAGCTTTAAGGAACAAATCGTCAGAAAAATTCCATCAAGAAAAGACAAAACCAGCACTCTTATGCTGAGAATTGCAGGATTTGCACTGGCTCTTTTCTTAGTTTTCTTTACATTGGCATTTATTCCTCAGTATCTGATGCTTTCAATTTTACTGGGAGGATTTGCAATTTACGGTGGTTATTATTTTTCGCTGAAAAATGACGTTGAATATGAATATATTTTTACAAACGGAGAGCTTGACGTTGACAAAATCGTTGCTCAGCGTACAAGAAAACGCCTTATCACAATGCGTTTCGGCTCTGCTACCGATATTGGAATCGCTGATGATGATTACACTGTAAGCGACAGTAAAACTCTTGTTATGGCAAGCGCCAACGATGCTGAATTAAAAGATTATTATGTTGAATTTTCCCATAAAAGTTACGGCGAAACTGCTTTGGTTTTTACTCCCGACGAGGATATGCTGGAAGTTATCAAGCCTTCACTACCGAGAGAATTGAGGAATAAAATATGAATCTTTCATGCGGAACAGATATTGTCGAAGTTGAGCGGATAAAAAAAAGCTGTGCAAATGAAAGATTTCTTAAAAGGGTTTACTCTGAAAAAGAGCTTGCCCTTTTTTTGCATAAGAAAAACCCTTATGAATCTCTTGCTGGAAATTGGGCTGCCAAAGAGGCTTTTTCAAAATGCCTTAAAACAGGTGTGAGAAATTTTGAACTTAACGAAGTATCCTGCCTGCGAGATGAACTTGGGTGTCCATATTTTGAATTTTCAGGCTCAGCTCTTGAAATTGTCGAGAGATTGGATCTTAAATTCTCCGTGTCAATTTCCCACACCAAAGAATATGCAACTGCTGTGGTAATCTGCTGTAAAAAGGAGTAATTTTATGTCATCTAATGAAAAAATCCGTATTCTTACTACTGAACAAATGTCATTTTGCGAAAAACAATCAGAAAAATACGGCATAAGCCTTGCTAAACTTATGGATAACGCCGGTGAAAATCTTGCAAATCTTATTATTTCAAAAGGCAAAAATAAAGTTGTTTTGCTTATTGGAAAAGGCAACAACGGAGGAGACGGACTTGTTGCCGCAAAAATACTGAAAGAACATGGAATTGAGCCGATAATTATTCTTTGCTGCGGAGAACCTGCCACAGAGCTTTCAAAAAATGCTTTTTCAAAACTTCCAAAGGATATAAAAATTTATACCGAAATCACCGACGAGGCACTTTCAGAAATCGAAAATGCCGAAATTATTGTTGACTGCATTTTCGGAACAGGTTTTCGTGGAAACCTCAGAGAAAATATTCTTCCTATATTTAAGACCTGTGAACATACCAAAGCTTATAAAATCGCCTGCGATATTCCGTCGGGAGCAAATGCGTCAAACGGATTTGCCGACAAAATGACTTTCAAAGCTGACGAAACCATTACTTTTCACCGCAAAAAGCTTGGAATGTGCATCTCTCCTTGCAAATATTTCTGCGGAAATATTTTTACAGCGGATATAAAAATTCCCGATGAATGTGAGCAAAGCCTTGATTTTGAAATAACTCATCTTACGGAGCAACAAGCTAAAAAACTTCTGCCCCAAAGAATCCCATACGGTCACAAGGGAACTTTCGGCAAAATCATTAGCGTGTGCGGAAGTGAAAACTACATTGGTGCGGCGGGGATTTCCGCACTTTCGGCTATGCGTACGGGTGTGGGACTTTTTGAGCTTTGCACTCCAAAGGCGGTCATTTCTGCAATTTCATCAAAAATTTTTGAATGTACCTACTCGGCTATGGAAACAGATAACAATGGCTTTATGACTTCCGCCAATGCCGAAAAAATCCTTGAAAAGTGCAAAAAAGCAAGCTGTCTGCTCATAGGCTG
>JBJERA010000101.1:0-2440 GCA_051882035.1 Hominimerdicola sp. | reverse complement strand
CAATAATCTGTTCGCCCATTATAACTGAATTTCCGCAGTAAACACATATTGTTGCAGCTGTTGACCTGTCGGTAATGATCTCAGCACCGCAATGAGAGCAGGTATACTTTACAAGATTGTTACCCACAGTACCGTCGGTTGATTGGGTGTATTCGCCTTCCTGCACTTCTTCATGTTTCTGTACATTTTCTTTATCAATTTCCTGACCTTGTCCTGCCGCCTGCAACTGTTCAAGAGTGAATTTGTCATCACAGTATTTGCAAGCCCAGCAGTTTTCAGAAGGGCTCCAAAAAAGCTCCGCTCCGCAGGTAGGACATTTATATGTAATATTTACAGCCATTAAAATTCCCCCGATTATTTATTATTGATCTTAGTTTTTGTTGTTGAAGTTCTAAGATATACGTCATTACGGCTATGAAGCTGAAGACGTGAGTCAATATATTGTTCGGCTTTGGTAGCTTTGAATTTTGTTCGGCTTTTGGAAATAAGCACGCAGGCAGTAATAACTCCGCCTATAACACCTCCGCCAATGCCTGTCATTACGGCGGCGCCTGTTGAATCGCTTTCAGCAAAAGCAGTAATCTGCGTGAAGAATAAGCTGTTAGAAATTAACATGAAGCCAATGCTTCTCATAATTTTTTCAAACACTTATTAATCCTCCTTATTTAAAATCTATTTATTAAGTTTCAATTTTCGACATGTTCATTATATCATTTATAAAATTTTATGTCAATACCAATTTCAGATAAAAAGAGCATAATTCTTAATTATTTTTATGAATTTTACTCATAAATTATGTTGGATTTTATCTGATTTATATAAATTTTAAAAAATGCGTAACAGGGTTGACAAAATGTAAAACCGTCTTTACATTTTCGTAAATGGAACAAAATGCAAAAACGGCCAACAAAATTTTAATAAGATTTTTTAATTATCAATTAGAGCTTCATTGACTTCATCAGCAGGAGGAATTTTCATTTCTTTAAGCTGTTCGGGAGTCATTGGAGTACGTTTTTTAGGTTTGGCATATAGATGCTCAACATCTTCCATATAATACTCGGTAGCCACAGGAAGTTTTCTCTTGCGAAGTTTTGACTCAACATATTGTCTTGTAAAAGCGTAAAGCAATGCGCACACAGGTACGGCAAGCAGCATTCCTACAAAGCCGAACAATCCTCCGCCGATAAGCAGCGATACCAAAACCCAGAAACCAGGAAGTCCGGTTGAATCACCGAGAATTTTCGGTCCAAGAATATTTCCGTCAAACTGCTGTAAGCATAAGATGAATATAAGAAACAGAATAACTTTTCTAGGTTCAACAAGAAGTATAAGCAGAGCTGACGGAATTGCTCCGAAAAATGGTCCAAAGAATGGTATAACATTGGTTATTCCTATAATTACTGAAATCATAATATTGTAAGGCATATTCATTATTGTAAGACCTACAAAGCAGAGAAGTCCTATTATAATAGAATCCACGATTTTTCCCGATATAAATCCCGCAAAAATCTTGTTGGACTGCGATGCAATACGCATGATTTTTTCGCAGGTAGATTTTTTCGTTATGGAAATAATCATTTTTTTTATCTGAGCAAGCAATGTTTCCTTACTGCAAAGCATATAAATTGAAACGATAAATCCTAATGCAAAGTTTTTAACAATGGTAATAACGCTCCATGCTCCCGACAGAATGTTTTCCAGCATGGGCTGAATTTTCTCGATAATTCCGGTTACGTCTGTGGAAAAATTGTTAAGCATTTCGGTTGCTTTTTTTGCATAGGCAGGATAGTTCTTTAAAAGCCTGTTTATCCAATCCTGAACGTTAGCTGCAATGGTTGAGGCATTGTTGAAAATATCCATTATGGAGTTGATAAGTTCCGGTAAAACTACCGATATACATCCGATAACGATACCTAGAAAAACTATCGAGGCGACAATTACCGAACAAGCTCTTGTAAGCCTTTTTTTTGCGGGATTTTTGACAACCTTATTTTTAAACAGATTTTCAAATTTCACCATGATAGGGTTCATAAGAAAAGCCATTACTAGTCCCCATGTTACAGGTGTAAGTACGCTTAAAAAGGTTTTTAACATTCTTGTGATGGAAGAAAACTTAAAAACCGCCACGAGAAGCAGTAAATTTGCGGCTATAACCAAAAAGGCATAAAGGGCAATCGTATTATATTTCTTGTTAGGAATAATTTTCATTTAAATACACACGCACCAATCATAATAATGTACTTTTTTATTATACACCGTTTTTTATAAATTTTCAAGGTCTTTTGTAATATGCACAAAAGCCATATCATGTCTGATTAAATATCAATTTTTATCTAATGCTATGGTGCTTGAACGGACATAATCTGCAATGCAGTTTTAATTCCGCACGCGCAACCAGCGGATCAGGCGCGGTCGCCACCATTTCCATGTCGCTATGGCT
>JBJERA010000100.1:0-2443 GCA_051882035.1 Hominimerdicola sp. | reverse complement strand
TTCCAATTACAGAGAGTATCCTGACTATGCAAAGAGCCTTTCTTCCGATGTAAAGGGACTTAAAATCGGACTTCCTAAAGAGTATTTTGGTGAGGGTATTGACCCGTTTGTTAAGCAGAGCGTACTTAATGCTGTTAAAGAACTTGAAAAGCAAGGTGCAGTTATTAAGGAAATTTCACTGCCTTCAACCGACTATGCACTTAATGCGTATTATATTATTTCTTCCGCTGAGGCTTCCTCTAACCTTGCAAGATTTGACGGAGTAAGATACGGTTTCAGAGCTGAAAATTACGACGTTCTTGTAGATATGTATGAAAGAACCCGTTCTGAGGGATTCGGCGACGAGGTCAAGAGAAGAATTATGCTTGGTACATTTGTGCTTTCATCAGGTTTCTATGACGCTTATTATAAGAAAGCAAAATTATGGCAGAAGAGAATTGGTGCAGAGTTTACAGAGCAGTTTGCAAACGTTGATGTTATTGCCGCTCCTACTGTTCCTGCAACAGCTTTCAAAATCGGCGAAAATACTGATGACCCACTGAAAATGTATGCAACCGATATTTGTACTGTAACAGTTAACATAGCAGGACTTCCTGCAATCAGTGTTCCATGCGGTTACGACGATAAGGGACTTCCTGTGGGATTGCAGCTTATCGGAGGAAAATTCACTGAACAGACGCTTCTTAATACCGCTTTTGCTTATGAAAAAATCGTTGGCGGATTTAAGATGCCAAAGCTTTAAGAAAGGGGTCTGAACAATGGTAAAAGGCTATGAGGTTGTAATCGGTCTTGAAACTCACGCCGAGCTTAACACCGATTCTAAAATATATTGTAACTGTAAAAATGCGTTTGGTCTTGAAGTAAACTCGCAGGTATGCCCTATTTGTATGGGTATGCCGGGAACACTTCCTACTCTGAATGAAAGCGTTGTTGACTATGCGATCCGTATGGGTCACGCTTTGAATTGTAATATTAACAGAATTTGCAAACAAGACAGAAAGAATTATTTCTACCCTGACCTGCCGAAAGCTTATCAGATTTCTCAGGCAGAAGTTCCGCTTTGTGAAAACGGTCATCTTGACATTCTTGTTGACGGCGAAGAAAGACGTATCGGTATTACAAGAATTCACATTGAGGAGGATGCAGGAAAGCTTTTGCACTCTGACAAATTTGACGGAGTATCTCTTGTTGACCTGAACAGATGCGGTGTTCCGCTTATTGAAATTGTTTCCGAACCTGATATGCGTTCCTCTCAGGAGGCTAAGGTTTATCTTGAAACCTTGAAGTCAATTTTGCAGTATCTGGGTATATGTGACTGTAAAATGCAGGAAGGCTCAATCAGATGTGACGTAAACGTATCTGTTCACAAGCCGGGCGAGCCATTCGGCACACGTTCAGAAATGAAGAATGTAAACAGTTTCTCTGCCGCTGTTCGTGGAATTGATTATGAAGTAAATCGTCAGATTGAAATTCTTGAAAATGGCGGAACAATCGTGCAGGAAACTCGCCGTTGGGACGATGTTAAGGGAGAAAGTATTTCCATGCGTTCCAAAGAGGATGCGCAGGATTATCGTTATTTTCCGGAGCCTGACTTGCTTACAATCGTTGTTGAGCAGGAGAGAGTTGACAAATTAAAGGAAAGTATACCTGAACTTCCTAACGCAAAAATCCTGAGATATGTAAAGAAGTTTGGACTTAACATCAAGGACGCAACATTTATTGCCGAGTCGGTAGAGCTTGCGGCTTTGTTTGATGAATGTATGGCAAAGGATAAATTCCCTGCTAAGTCCTACACAACATGGATTTTAGGCGACCTTGTAAAGTATTTCAATGCAACGGGCAAGACTTTGAACGATACAAAAATTAATGCGGAAAATCTTACTGAACTTGTTTCCGTCATCGAAAACGGAACAATTTCCAATGCAGGCGGAAAGAAAGTTTTCGCTGCTCTGCTTGAAGAAGATAAGAAAGTTGCCGATATCATTAACGAGCAGGGCTTGGCTCAGGTATCCGATGATAGCGTACTTGAAAAGATTGCCAACGAGGTTCTTGTTGCAAACGAAAAATCCGTCAGCGACTACAAGAGTGGAAAAACCAATGCTCTTGGATTCCTTGTTGGACAGTGTATGAAAGCCTCAAAGGGTAAGGCTAATCCTGCAAAAATGAAAGAAATTATTCTTGCAAAGCTTGGATAATTTTTATATACAATGTAATTGTAAACAGAAAACGGGCGGATAATGGTAACTTCACTTCGAGATTTTTAATCTCTGAAATAAATGGCATAACTTACGACAATGTAGGTTGTGCCATTTTTGTTTTATGGAATATCAACAGGGCTCTGCGAAAAAATTTCTTTAAAATCAACAACTGCAATAAAAAACGATACTAAGAACTTGTCCACAAAGAAAAAATATGATAAAATAAAGGGAATGAGATACACAAG
>JBJERA010000099.1:0-2450 GCA_051882035.1 Hominimerdicola sp. | reverse complement strand
AAATCTTCCGTATATTGCCGAATATGACGCTTCTTTTTAATTAACGGAGGGAAAATATGCTTGATAAAATTTTTAAGCTTAAAGAAAACAAAACTGATGTAAAAACCGAGGTTATTGCAGGTATAACCATATTTATGACTATGGCATACATTCTTGCGGTAAACCCAAGCGTTTTAAGCGATGCAGGAATGGACTCCACAGCTGTATTGCTTGCCACTTGCATAGCCTCATTTATCGGAACTGCCTGCATGGGATTAATGGCAAATCTTCCATTTGCATTGTCCGCAGGCATGGGCTTGAATGCGTTTTTCGCTTATACGGTTGTAAGCGGACTGGGATATTCATGGCAGATTGCGCTTTTAGCAGTATTTGTTGAGGGAATCGTTTTTATCGTTTTATCTCTTACAAACGTGCGTGAAGCAGTATTCAATGCTATTCCGATAACGCTGAAAACTGCCGTTTCCGTTGGAATCGGTTTATTCATTGCATTTATCGGACTGCAAAACAGCGGACTTTGCGTTAAATCCGATTCAACTTTGGTTACGATTGTCAGATTTACGGATAATTTCAGCACAAGCGGAATATGTGCATTGCTTGCTTTTATCGGAACGATTCTTACTTTTATAATGTATGTTAAAAAGATAAAAGGTTCTATCTTATTTGGTATTCTTATTACATGGATATTGGGAATAATATGCCAGCTTACCGGAATATACACAGTTGACGCTGCGGCAGGATATTACAGTTTACTGCCTGAATTTGCTTTGACCGACTTTTCAAAGCTTGGCGAAACTTTCGGACAATGTTTCAATGCAGATTTTTCAAACGTAAGCGTTTTTAACTTTATTGTTATAGTATGCTCATTCTTGTTTGTAGATTTCTTCGATACTATCGGCGTTCTTGTGGGAGTAAGCACAAAGGCGGGCATGCTTGATTCAGAAGGCAAGCTTCCGAAAATCAGACCTGCATTAATGGCTGACTCCATTGCCACAACAGCAGGCGCTGTGCTTGGTACTTCCACTACTACAACCTTTGTTGAATCGTCGGCAGGTACTGCGGCAGGAGGACGAACAGGACTTACCGCTGTGGTTACGGCTGTATTGTTCCTGCTTTCAATGTTCTTTGCACCGATTTTTACGGCAATTCCATCATTTGCAACGGCTCCTGCACTTATTATAGTAGGCTTTTTAATGTTCAGCTCCATTGCCGACATTAAGCTTACGGAGGATAATTTCACGGAAACTATTCCGGCATACCTCTGCATTATAGCCATGCCATTGTTTTACAGCATCTCAGAAGGTATTTCCATTGGATTTATTTCATATGCAATCATCAACGCTGTTTGCGGCAGGGCAAAAAAAATAAAGCCTATTATGTATGTTCTTGCTTTGTTGTTTATTCTGAAATATATTTTCCTGTAATTTATTGTTCGGGCGGATTTATTTATCCGCCCGTTTTTGTGCGGTGTTGCCTTAAATTTCAATGTAATCTCTCAGTTCTAAAAGCATTTCCTGACTTATGCCGTCAACAAGCAAAAGTTCACGAAAATCTGAAAAATATGAAATCTGATTTCTCAGTTCGATTATTTTTTCTGCAAGTTCAATATCAATAAGCAGACATTCGGAAATCTCCTGAGAGTCAGCAGAGTTTATATTTACGGTTCTAAGCTGAGGTTCAGGCTCTTGGGTTGTTTGCTCAGTCTGAGTTTCTGAATAATAAGTCGTTTCGGAAATATCATTTTCGGTAATTGGAGCAGTTTCCACAGCAGGATATTCACAATAATCGCTGTCGGATACATAAAGATAGCCTGAAAGCAGGTCAACCGTTCCTTCACCAATTCCGTCAATTTCAGCAAGCTGAAAAAGATTTGTTATTACTCCGACCTGATTTCTGTACTCGATTATTTTACCTGCGGTAACTTCTCCAATGCCGTCTATCGCCATAAGCTGTTCTGCTGAAACCGTATTTATATCGGCAGGAAAAGTATAAGCAGATGTAGTTTCAGTGATAGTTTCCGTTTTGACAGCAGTTGTTTTCTTTGTTGTTGAAGCGGACTCTTTCGTTTTTGTAGTTTGATTTGATTTTTTAGTTTGAGAATAGTCGCCGAAAAGGATAGTTTCGGACTGCGTAACAATATTATAAGTAATAATTGTATCTTTTTCTTTGCTTTTATTATTAATGCATACAGACACTATACACGCAGCAATCAGAATGAAAAGACAGACAAAACCTGTTTTTCTGCTGATTGTTAATTTAACGGAAGCTTTTTTGCTTTCGGACAAATTTTCAGCAGGCTTTGGCTTACGCATTCTAATCACCCCTCCGACAAATCTGGAATAATTATTTAAGACAATACCGCACAAATCCGTTGGGCGATAGTTGTGGGGTATTACTTTAATATATTATACCATGCCGCAGCATTTATATCAAGCTGTGCTTTATTGCATATT
>JBJERA010000098.1:0-2452 GCA_051882035.1 Hominimerdicola sp. | reverse complement strand
CGCCTTGAATTTTGTCCAGAAAAAGCAGTATCTATGCTGTCACCGGGATATGCGACCTGATAACCGTCTTTGGTTTTAGATTTTATCAGCAATCCAAAGTTTTCAGTATCTTCAATAAGATAAAGTCCCGAATGACCGCCGAAACCGCCCGAACCGCTTGTCAGCGTACAGCTTAGTCCTTTTGATGAGTAGATTCGCTCACCCTGTGTTGGCTTTTCTTTGTATAAGAGCTTTTCCGCTTGTTTGCGTGAAAGATAATACTTCTCCGGCACATTGTCCTCTAAGATATCCGATAATGAACACTCGATTTCGTGACTGGGGAACTCCGAAATTTTTGCTGTTAAGTACCTGCCAGCATACATCATACCCCAACTCATCCAATGTACGGAGGATTGTTTCAAATGTCCTGCCTGAGTCATGGTTAAGCAGACCGGGAACATTTTCGAGGTAGAGATACTTAGGTTTTTTAACGGCAGCAATTCGAGCAATCTCAAAAAACAGCGTTCCTCTTGTATCGTCAAATCCTTTTCTCGCACCTGCGATTGAGAAGGACTGACAGGGAAATCCTCCGACAAGAAGGTCGAAATCGGGTAACTGTTCGGGTACAATTTTTCTTGCGTCATCAAAGTAAAGTTCACCTCTCGTATCATACATTGCTTCATACGCCTGCTTTGCATACTTGTCGATTTCGCAGTATCCGACACACTCAAAACCACCTATGGCTTCAAGTCCCGAACGGAAACCGCCGATGCCTGCAAACATATCAAAAAATTTGATTGCCATAAATCTTCATTCCATGCGAAGATTTATATATTAAGAAACACCTCACATTCCCATTGTCATTCCGCTATCCTCATCAGGAGTTTCATCTTCAACTTCTGACATGGATTGGTTTTCTGCTTCGATTTCTTCCTGTGAGAGCTTTCTGAATGAGTCCTCACCGGGAACGATACCAATGGTTCGATTGTTATCCCACTCGGGGAATATCGTTCCCATTGAATCAACAAATTTTACAGTTCCTCTTGTGCCTGCCGGAACAGGCGCGTAAGGGTCTTTCATACCGATAAGCTCAATTCTTGTACCCGGCGGATACAATTTCTTTGTGCTTTCAGCTATTCTGCGCTGTCTTTCATATTCGTTCAAGTTATCATCTCCAATTTATTTAGTTTTGATTTAAGTAATAGCTTTAGTAGGACTTCTTATTTTTATTGTCATAAAATCAACCTCTGTCTTTCTTGTTTCTGTCTGTTTTAAGTTTTTTGTTGTCAGAGAAAGGCGCCTCATTATTTTCATCGCAATCATCATTTCGCCTGTCAAAATTAGGTTTCTGACGCATCTCTCTTTCAAACTTTCTGAGTTCGGGCGTGTCGGTAAAATACATATCAATCATTCCTTTCAAATTTTTAGCAAATAAAAAAAGGCAACCGTTCTAATCTAAAAAATTAAAACGATTGCCAAATAAAAAAAGAGCCAATTCTATATTTCTATAAAATTGACTCTGCAATAACAATATTAAATTTAATTAAAAAATGCTAAAAGCTGATTTTCATAGGTTCAAATCCTGTATGTTTGCAAAAATTCAGCTTTGACATCTATTTAAACCTATTAAAAAAACGCTCTATAAAATGCAAAAAAGCCCGATTAAATCGAGCTTTTTTGGGGTGACATCTTTTTTGTTACCCTCTTATGGTCGAGGTGACAGGACTTGAACCTGCGGCCCCATCGTCCCGAACGATGTGCGCTACCAAACTGCGCTACACCTCGATATAAAAACTGCCCCGAAACAACTCGGGGCTTTTGGCTGAGGAATAGGGATTCGAACCCCAACAAACAGAGTCAGAGTCTGTCGTGCTACCGTTACACTATTCCTCAAAATTTGCCGTAGTTATTTTGTACAGCAATAAATATTATATTACAAATATTAAATTTGTCAATACCAATTTGAAAAAATTTTTATTTTTTTAAAATTCTAATATCTTTTCCAAAGAAATCAAGTCGAACTGCCTCTCCTATTATTCTTGATACAAATCGTTGTGAATACAGCTTCTCCAGTTCCTGTAATGACAGATTGGTATTAAAAATAATTGGCTTATCAGCAAGCAATCTTGAATTGAAGATATTATAAATTGCGGATGTTGAGAACGGTGTGGTAAACTCTGTACCTAAATCATCAATAATAAGCAAATCACAGTCAAGCAATGCATCTTCTGTTTTAGCATCTTCTTTATTATATGAAAAATGCTCTTTTTCCAACTGAGTTACTAATGAAGGAGCCGACACATAAATAACACCATATCCTTTTTTAATGACCTCATTTGCTATTGAAAGGCTCAAATGTGTTTTACCAAGGCCGGTATTACCTTTCATAAACAGGCTTTTTGAGTTCTCATTAAATCCATCTGCATATTCTTTACAATAGCTTAATATATTTTTAATCTGTTCGTAGGACGAA
>JBJERA010000097.1:0-2454 GCA_051882035.1 Hominimerdicola sp. | reverse complement strand
AATTGAACAGCTTATGAGAAAAATTACAGAGCTTGCACCTGCCTGCAAAATTTCGGACAGCGAGCTTATGGAAATGTTCAAATTAATCATGGAGGAAAAATAACGATGAATGTTGTAGAAGTAAAGAATGTGACAAAAAAATACAAAACATTTACTCTTGAAAATATAAATCTTGATTTGCCTCAGGGCTGCATTATGGGGCTTGTGGGCGAGAACGGCGCCGGAAAAAGTACTCTGATTAAGCTTATTATGGACGCTATAAACCGTGACGGAGGCGAAATTACGGTTCTTGGCTGTGACAATAAGAGCAGAGCATTTGTTCAGACTAAGCAGGATATTGGCGTTGTGCTTGATGAGGCATTTTTCCCTGAAACAGTTACGATCAAGCAGATCAACAATATTATGAAATGCACATATACCAACTGGGACGAGAAATTATTTTTGGAATATGTTGAGAGATTCAATCTTAAAGGCAAAAAGAGATTTAAGGATTTTTCACGAGGAATGAAAATGAAGCTTGCTATTGCTGTGGCATTGTCACATAATCCTAAACTTTTGATTCTGGACGAGGCTACCAGCGGTCTTGACCCCATGATTAGAGATGAAATTCTTGATGTTTTCAACGATTTCACCAGAGATGAAACGCATTCAATTATTATGTCCTCCCATATTGTCAGTGATTTGGAAAAAATCTGTGATTATATTGCTTTTATCCACAAGGGCAAGCTGGTGGTTTGCGAGGAAAAGGACAGATTGCTTGAAGAATATGCTATTGTGAAAATGTCGCAGGAGGATTTTTCTGCTGTTCCGCCTGATGCAGTCAAAAGCAAAAAAGAAGGCAAATTCGGCGTTGAGGCATTGGTTGAGAAGTCGAAAATTTCCGACGCATTTGTTACCGAGCATACAAACCTTGAAGATATTATACTGTTTCTTGCTAAGGGGGAGAACAAGTAATGAAAGGCTTGCTTTTAAAAGATTTTTATGTAATGAGATTCATGTTTATTATGTCAGCTATTATAACGATTGGTTTCTGTTTTAGTGCCCAGTATTCTATGTTAGTCTTTGGATTTGTTTGGATAGTATTAGTTCCTATAAGCCTGCACGCTTATGATGTTCGTTGTAAATGGACTGAAATGGAGAAAATGTTTCCCTATAAAACTATTGATTTAGTTTTCAATAATTATTTGGTGGGATATATAGGTTTGGCAGGCGTAGTTGTAATTGAATTACTTATGAACGTGATACTTACTAATTCTATTGACTATTACCATGATACAATAGAACTTTCGGTGGTACTGAAATTGGTTATTCTTCTGTTTTTTGCAGGCGTTATAACATTAGCATTACTGAATCCTCCTTTTTTTATGTTTAATCAACGAGGTTATACAGTAGTGATGGCTATTTTCGGGGGAATTATCGGATTTTTAGGCGGATTTTTCGAAGATGAGCTTCCCGTTTTATTTCAAAGGATTTCAGAAACTTCTGTTTTAAAATTAACTTTGATAGCAACAGCTATTGCTATTCCAATCAGCGTGTTGTCGGTATTTATCTCGTATAAAGTATATATAAAAAAGAAAGGCTAACGCACAAAGGAGGACATTTTGTGAAAGGCTTGCTAAAAAAAGATTTTTATATGCTTAAAGGACAGTTAATAGCATATTTAATTTTGTTGGTTATGTTTTCAATGATTCTTAACGAATTTATTTTAAGTATTTTTTTGTTCTTAGTAGCATTATTTCCGATGACTGCGTTCTCATTTGATGACCGTTCAAAATACACAAATTTGTTGAAAATGATGCCCTATAAATCATTCGACATTGTTTTCTGCAAATATTTAGAGGCATATATTGTCCTTGGATTAACAACTATTGTTGAGTTGCTTATAAATTTAGTTTTGACTACTTATGTGGAATTTTTCAGAGAACACTTTTATGTTTTTTCAGATACTTTGAAAATTATTCCGTTCATGATTATGATATCACTTATATTTATGGCAATTTTTCAGCCTTTGATGTTTTTGTTCGGCGAAAAGGGCAGAGCGGTTATACCCGCAATATGTGGCGGATTTATTGGATTTTTCATGACAATTCTATGTGATAGTATTCCCGTATTTACAGAAATTCTGATAGAAACTTCGTATGTTAAACCGGCATTAATAGGAGCAGTTATTGCGGTTTTATTGAATGTGTTGTCGGTATTAATTTCATACAAAATATACATAAAAAAGAAAGGCTAAACAAAACGGATAAATATAAATAAAAGACACGGAATAAAAGACGGGCGCTCATATAGAAGTATTATTCCAACTACTATAAGAGACCTTTACAGCAGGCTATGAAACAGAACAGGCAGATACTTAACTGAAGTATCTGCCTGTTTTTATTGCATTATAAATCTTCATGAGTCTGAATACGGAACCGTGTAAATGGCAATAATACCCACAGAAAAAATCTG